>NZ_JBFRCU010000083.1:0-33907 GCF_052113205.1 Inquilinus sp. YAF38
GCGCTGGGACATCCCGGCGCGGGCGGCCGCGGTCACCGGCCTGATCGCCGCGGTGCTGCTGATCGGCCGCGCCCTGGGACCGGCGGCGGCCGGCTTTGCCGCCCTGGCCCCGGTGGTCACCGGCAGCCTGGCCCTGCTGCTGCATCCCCGCATCGGCGGCCCGGCTACCGCGGCCGTGTTTGCCAACGCCCTGATCGGCATGGTCGGATACATCCCGGCGCTGGCGCTGCTGCATCTGGCCGCCCCGCCGCTCGGCTCGGCCGCGGCGCTGGGCCTGGCCCTGGCCGCCTGCGTGCTGTGGAACGCCGGCACGCTGGCCCTGCGCGGCCGCAATCGCAAGGCTGCGATGGCCCGTTCCTGAAGGGCCGGCGGCCATAAGTTCGGCAAGGTTCCGATAGGGGCAACTTGTAATTTACTTTCTATCGATCGAATTTTTCTTTCATGGTGCAAGGCCTGACAACCGTGATATAAGATAAGTTTACGACCCGATCGTTGCCTGCCGCAGGCTGCATTGGGAATCCGGGATTCTTCACCAACGTTCCGGAGTTCGAAATGTGGTTTTTCTATAATTTGTTAAACTCGATCTGAAATTATTGTTGCGAATGAATGACGATCATGCATCGAATCCTGCGACAATTTATCGCTGACTTGGCTGAGCTTGCCGTCCCCGACCAGACGGCCGCCAGGAGGTTCTCATGATGAGTTGGCTCGCCAGCGCCGAGACCTATCTGGGCAGCCGTTCGAATCTGGCCATTGCGCTGATCGCAGCCGTGGTCCTTCTGGCCCTGATCGCCTGGGTGCTAGGCCCGGTGCTGCTGACGGCACCGCACAGATACGAAACCCGCAAGGAGCGCTCCGAAGATTCGGATCGGTACCGCCGCAATATCGGGCAATTGCTGATCGTCCCGGTCCTGATGGTCGCCGCTCTCTACACCCTCTACCAGGTGAACCGGGCCGCCCGCGAGGGCGCCGCGAACAGCCGCCAGGAACAGTACAGCCAGGGCTTCGAGGCCCTGGCAAGCTTCAACATCTCCACCCGGCTGATTGGACTCCATGCTCTGGCGCAGCTGATGGGCGGCAATCGTCCGGACGATCTGTGTCCCGATGGCAATCAGCGCCCCTTGTCCGGTGCAGGGACCGGCGATACAGCCTCGGGCGCCCCCGCCGGATCCGCCCAGGACCAGATCTACCGGGTGGCGCTGGACGCCATCGCCGCCCATGCGGTCGTCTCCTCCCATCTCGCGCCGACGGCGTCCGATACGGATGCGGGCCACAGGGCGCGGGAAGAGGCCTCGCACGAGGCGACGGTCGGCGCCGACACCCAGGCCGCCCTGTCCGTCATTGCCCGGCGCAGATGCGAGGCTTATACGCGGGAGGTGCCCCTCAACCTGTCGGACGGGTATTTCCGCGGCACGTCGATGGCCTATGCCCAGCTGATCCGGTCCGACCTGCGGGGCTCGGACCTCTCGGCCTCCGAGCTGTATCTGGCGAACTTCTACCAGTCGAACCTGGACAAGGCCGATTTCGGCGGGTCGAACCTGACGCGGGCAAGCTTCGCCAACGCTTCGCTCACCGGCGCCGATTTCTCACCCGACCAGAATCTCGCCTCCCCCTACCTGCCCCGGCGGCCGTATCTGCGGACACAACTGGGCCGGGCTCAGATCGTCTCCGCCGACGTCCAGGGGGCCGATTTCTGGTGCGCGATGCTGAACGAAGCCCGGCTCGATGATTCGCAGCTCGGCGGGGCGGATTTCCGGCATGCCACGCTCAGCCGCGCCACGTTGCTGGGCGCCAAGGGTGCGGGCGCCAAGTTCAACGCCGCCTGCGGCCCCAGGGCCAACTTCTCGATCGCCAGCTCCGGTCGCACCGAGGGACGCAAATCCAACTTTTCCGGGGCCGATTTCTCGGACGGCTTCTTCCGGTCGGCCCGGTTCGACCGGATCGATCTCCGCGGGGGGATCTTCGTCCGTGCCGACCTGACCGGCGCGACCTTCGAGAACAGCGACCTGACCAACGCGGATTTCCGCGGCGCCAACCTGACCGGTGCGAAGTTCGACGGCGCCAACCTGACCGGCGTCAGGATGGGCGGCGCCCTGATCTGCGATGTCAGCGGATTGCCGGACACCATCGCGCCCCAGAACTGCGCGGCCCAGTTCCTGCCGATCGAGGCAGGCCGGTACGGGGAAGGCTGCTTCCCGGAGACGGAGGCCGGCATCGCCCAGAACCAGCAGTGCCCCTATGAACGGAGCACCGTCGAGATGGCCGAGCCGCAGCCCCTCAACCCAGCGGCCCCGGACTGAACCGCGGCATCAGCCTGCCAGCGGCCGCTCGAACTCCGTGCGGAGGGCGAATTCGCGCCAGCCGGCCCGGCGGAAGGCATTCGCCATCGGCGCGTTGCCGGTGTCGGCATCGGCCTTGACCGGCCGGCGGCCGATACGGGCCAGCGTCGCCGTGCCGCGCGCCAGCATCGCATGGACATGGCCCCGCCCCCGCTGCTCCGGCACCACGCCGACATAGCCGATCGTCGCCATGCTGGGCGCCAGCGCCGGCATCACCAGCCCGACCAGCGCGCCATCGGGATCATAAGCCAGCTCCCACCAGCCGGGCTCGTGCTGCAGCCCCTGCATGTCGGCGAAGATGTCCTCGTCGCCGATGCGGCGGTCGAGCGTGCCCCGCGTGACCCGCTCCGACGCGGCGCGGAACGCCGCCTCGCCGACCTCGGCCATCGAGCGGAACACCAGCCCATCGGCCGGCGGCGGCATGGGCGTGCCGGGGTCGAGCTCGAACCGGACCGTCTCGCGGCGGATCTCGAAGCCGCTTGCCGTCAGCAGCGCACGGCGCCGCTCCGGCTCGGCCTGCCATTGCGGCGCCTGCAGCGGCGTGTCGAGCACATGGCCGAGCGCGGCAGCACCGAGCGACCGCGCCCGCTCCGCCATCCGCCGCAGCATGGAAGCGCCGAACGCCTCGGCCTCGGGAGCCGACCAGGGCAGGTCGAACAGGACGATGTCGCTGGGGATCGCCGCCCCCGGCAGGGTCCAGAAGGCGATGCGGGCGACGGGAGCCCCATTCCACTCGGCCAGGAAACACCAGTCGCGGCGCATCGCGCCCTTGGTCAGCAGGTCCTCGGCGTAGCGCCGCACCGCCTCGGCATGGGCCGGGTCGGTGGCGGTGGCGGCAAAGGTGGCGAGCTCGGAGTCGGCGATCGGGCGCAGACGGACATCGGTGGTCACGTCGAGGTCAGCCTTCTGCTGTGATCACGACGGACTCGGCCGAGCGCGCCGCCGGGCCGTGATGCACGGCCTCGATGTTGTTGCCGTCCGGGTCGAGCGCGAAGGCGCCGTAATAGCCGGGATGGTAATGCCGCTCGCCCGGCCCGCCATTGTCCCGCCCGCCGGCCGCCAGCGCCGCGGCGTGGAAGCGGTGGACGGTGTCGCGGTCCGCCGCCTGGAACGCCAGGTGGACATGGCTGATGGCGTCGCCCGGACTGACGAACAGCTCGTCCGAGGCGAAGAAATCCGGCCCCTCATGGGTGATGGAGCGGCCGACCGAGGCCAGCACCGCGGCGTAGAAGCGCTTGCTCGCCTCCAGGTCGCGCACCACCAGATGGACATGGTCGATCAGGCGACCCCGATGGAACTGCATGATGGTCTCTCCTTCGCTTCAATCTCTCATACCAACGAGCGCTTTAGCGGACTCGTGCTGACATCGTCATCCGGACGCTCCGACCACGAAGGGCCGTCATTGCGAGGAGGCGAAGCCGACGAAGCAATCCAGGGGCCGTTGCGAACCGGCCCTGGATTGCTTCGCTGCGCTCGCAATGACGATACCCCGCCGATATCAGGCGCTGCTGCCCTCGATCACCTCGAAATGCTCGACCTCCGGGTCGAAGCGGGTCAGGAAGTCCCGGTCGCGCGGGTAATAGCGGGCGCGGCCGTACTCCTCGCCGGCGAAGGCCTTGATCGCATCCACCGACTCCCACAGCGTCAGCGTCAGGAACTCCACCTCCTCGCCCTTGTCCTGGCACAGCAGCCAGACGCCGCGGTTGCCTGGGGTCTGGGCGTAGTCGCCCAGGCCGGTCTCCCGCAGATAGGCGACATAGGAGTCCTTCTTCGCCTTCGGCACCGGGCCGCGCCACATCCGTGCGATCATGTCGGGTCCTTTCCCTTGGTGAGATCGAGGCGGACGATCGGGCGGGTCGGGCTGCGCCGTGCCACCTCGCGGAAGCCGAGATCGAGGAAGGGGCGCAGCACGCCGGTGTAGATCTCGCCCGATCCCAGCGGCCGCGCGGCGTCGATCGGATAGGCCTCGAGCGCCGGGGCGCCGCGCGACCGGGCCAGCCGCGCCGCCGCCGTGACCAGCGGGCGCAGCAGGCCGGTGCGGCGATGGGCCTTGGTGGTCACGAAGCAGGTGATCGACCAGACCGGCGCATCGTCGACCGGCGCCAGGTTGCGCGACCGGGCCAGGCGCGGCTGCTCCGCCCGCGGGGCGACGCCGCACCAGGCGACCGGAGCGCCGTCGCGATAGCCGAGCAGCCCCAGCGTTTTTCCAGCCTCGACCAGGTCGCGGAACAGGGCGCGGTTGCTGCCGTCTCGGCTACCGGCGTTGTAGTCCCGGCGCTCCCGCCGCCAGAAGGCGCACCAGCAGCGGCCGGCGTCGGCGCAGCCGGCGAACACGGTCTCGACGTCGCCGAGCCGCTCCGGCGTCACCGGCCGGCACTCGAGCGTCCCGTCGCGATCCCCTTTCGGCATATTCTAACCCCTGAACCGGTTGACCCGACGATGCCGGGCTTGCCCCGGCCAAGTCAACCGGTAGGATGGGCGGCGATGCAGACCCAGCCCCCCTCCTATGCGGTGCGGCCGCCGAAGCGGATCGGCGGCTCGCTCAGCCTCGACTTCGTCAACACTGAGGCGTGGCGCGGCGACGTTCCGCAGCGCGGCGAGCGGCTGACCGGCTATGGCGAGTTGGCGCTCTGGGCCGGCCATCTCGGCATCGTCGACCGGGCCGGGGCCAGGCAACTGGTGCAGGAGGCGGCGCAGCGGCCCGAGGCCGCCGCCGCGGTGCTGGCGACGGCGCTGCGCCTGCGCGCGGCGCTGGGCCGGATCCTGACCGCGCCGGAAGCGGCCTCGGCCGACGATCTCGCGGCGCTCAACGCCGTGCTGGCGCGGGCCCCGACCCGGACCGGCCTGGCGGCCACGAAGGCCGGCTTCGCCTGGGCCATGACCGAGACCGACCCGCTGGAGCAGCCGCTGTGGCCGGTGGTGTGGGACGCGGCCGAGCTGCTGGTCTCCGGCCGCGCCGAACGGGTCGGCAGCTGCTCCGACCCCGACTGCGCCTGGGTGTTCCTCGACACCTCGCGCAACCGCAGCCGGCGCTGGTGCTCGATGGCCGATTGTGGCAACCGGCACAAGGCGCGCCGGCATTACGAGCGGAGCCGCGCGACCTAACCGATAGAAGCGCGCAGGATCTTGCCCTGGGCGTCGACCTCCACGGTCAGCCGGTCGGCGCGGTAGTCCATGGTCACCGCCTCGCCCGGGCGGACGGTCCGCAACATCAGGCCCTTCAGCTTGTCGAGCTCGGCTTGGGAGACGGGTGCGCCCGGCTCGATGGCGCCTGGCGTGGCGGCCTGGCCGCGGGCGCAGGCGGCGGCGAGGCCGCCGGCGGCACCGGCCACGGCGAGGCCGAGGAGATGACGGCGGGAGGATTCGGTGCTCATGGCTTGCTCCATGGATGTCGGCCGAGGGTGRCCGCCTGCCCCCTGATCGTCGACAAAAARGGCGACGTCGTGACGCGGTTTACCTTCCGGCAAGGGGAAGCTCCAGGCTGCGATCGACGCCGCCAAGATGAGGATTCGATCGTGATCACCCGCCGCCGCTTCCTGTCCGGTGCCGCCGCGACAACCGCCCTTGGGGCCGTACTGACCGGCGCCCTGCCCCGCCTCGCCCGCGCCGCCGCCCCGGCCGAGCTGACCATCGCCACCCGCAGCCTCGAAATCGGCGGTCGGGCCGCGACGGTGTTCGGCATCACCCGGCCGGGCCTGCGCGCCGTCGCCGGCGAGGATTTCCGGGTGCGGCTGACCAATGCGCTCAGCGAGCCGTCGCTGGTGCATTGGCACGGGCTGACCCCACCCTGGCGCCAGGACGGGGTGCCGGGCGTGACCCAGGACCCGCTGCCGGCCGGTGCCGCCATCGACTACGACTTCCCGCTGGCCCGGCCGGGCACCAACTGGATGCACTCCCATCTCGGGCTGCAGGAGCAGAACCTGCTGGCGGCGCCGCTGATCGTCGCCGACCCGGCCGAGGCCGGGCTGGACGAGCAGGAGGTGGTGCTGATGCTGCACGATTTCAGCTTCCGCGACCCGGCCGAGATCATGGCCGGGCTGCGCGGCAGCCAGGGCATGGCCGGGATGGACCACAGCGGCCACGCCATGGGCTCGATGCCGGGGATGCGGCACGACATGCCGGGCATGGCGATGCCGGGCGGCATGGCGATGGACCTGAACGACGTCGAATACGACGCCTATCTGGCCAATGACCGCACGCTGGCCGACCCCGAGGTGGTGCGGGTCGAGCGCGGCGGCCGGGTGCGGCTGCGCATCATCAACGGCGCGGCGGCGACCAACTTCCACATCGATCTCGGCGCGACCGAAGGCACGCTGATCGCGGTCGACGGGATGCCGGTGGCGCAGGTCGCCGGCCGGCGCTTCCCGATCGCGATCGCCCAGCGGCTGGACATCCGCCTGACCGTCCCGGCCGGCAAGGCGCTGCCGGTGCTGGCGCTGCGCGAGGGTGACCGGCAGCGCACCGGCCTGGTGCTGGCCGCCCCTGATGCCGAGGTCTCCCGCATCGCCGATCTCGGCGAGGACAAGTCGGCGCCGCTGGAGCTGGCCTTGGAGGCGCAATTGAAGGCGTTGGAGCCGCTGGCCGCGCGCGCGGTGGATCGGACCATTCCGGTGGTGCTGGCCGGCGACATGGCGAGCTATGTCTGGACCCTGAACGGCAAGGTCCACGGCCAGGATACGCCGCTGAGGGTGCGGCATGGCGAGCGGGTGGCGATCGCGATGACCAACCCGTCGATGATGGCCCATCCGATGCATCTGCACGGCCATCATTTCCAGGTGGTGGCGATCGACGGGAAAGCCCTGTCCGGCGCCCGGCGCGACACGGTTCTGGTGCCGCCGGGCAAGACCGTGACCGTCGCCTTCGACGCCGATAATCCCGGCCGCTGGGCCTTCCACTGCCACCACCTCTATCACATGGAGAGCGGCATGATGACGACGGTGGAGTATGAGGGGATCGGCTAGGGTTCGTCGGAGAGGCCACCGCCTTTTATTGTCATTGCCGGGCTTGACCTACGAGTGTCCGGTTGAGAGAAAATCGCAATTAAAGCGTGTTTATCTCAGGTGAATATTCTATTTAATTGTCATCCTCGGGCTTGACCCGAGGATCCAGGGGCTTTCAGAGCGGCTCTCTGTGGCCCCTGGATTGCCGGGTCAAGCCCGGCAATGACAATAAAGTTTAGTTCAGCGCTTAGATCTGCGACCCGAAAAGCTTAACCGGACAGCCGTGGGTCAAGCCCGGGCATGACAGTTGGGAGAGTGCTTCTATAATCAAGCGACTCACTTATTCTCAGACGAGTCCTTAGACCCTTCCGCTTCTGCCACCTCGGTCTGCAGCCACTGGCGGAACAGGCGGATCTTGCGCAGCCGGCCCTGCCCCGGCGCGTGCAGCAGGTAGTAGGCGCTGGCGGGCTGCATGGTGTGGCCGAGCGGCTGGATCAGGCGGCCGGCCGCGATGTCGGCGCGGGCCAGGAACAGGGGCAGCAGCGCCAGCCCCATACCGGCCGCCGCCGCCTCGGCCAGCATGAAGAAGTGCTCGAATCCGGGAAAGCCGGAGATGTCGGGTGGCCCCAGGCCGAGCGAGGCGAAGTAGTCCGCCCAGGCCGTGGGCCGGGTGGTGTGTACCAGCAGGCGATGGCCGCGCAGATCGGCCGGCGCCGCGATCGGGCCTCGGCGCAGCAGATCGGGCGAGCAGAACACGCCCACCGTCTCGTTCATCAGCAGCGTCGCCTCCGCCCCCGGCCAACCGCCGGTGCCGTTGCGCAGCGCCAGGTCGATCGGGTCGATGCCGAAATCGATGACGTCCTCCGAGGCCGAGAGGTCGACCTGGATGTCCGGATGGCGCTCGTGGAACCGCGGCAGCCGCGGCACCAGCCAGCGCAGAGCGAAGGTCGGCAGCACGCTGAACGACAGGATGCCCTCGCGCTCCGGCCGCCGCAGGGTGCGGGTGGCGGCGGCGATCTGCGCCAGGGCGTCGGTGATCCGGGCGTGATAGGCGGCGCCGGCGGGGGTTAGCTCGATGCCCCGGCCGACCCGGCGGAACAGGGAGGTGCCGAGCTCGACCTCGAGCGCCTGCACGGCGCGGCTGACCGCGCCCTGGGTCACACCCAGCGCCGCGGCCGCCGCGGTCAGGTTCAGGTGCCGCCCGGCCGCGGCGAAGCTGCGGACGCCGTTCAGCGACGGCAGCCGATATTCATGATCTGAGCTCATTGATCCGAGCCTCATTCTCGATTGTCCGACTGCAACTCTCCGCTTAGATCCTGACTTGGCGCAAGCGGCGCCGGATGATATCCAGCAAGGATCCATGAGAAATGCTGTCGCCTTTTCACATCGCCTTCCCGGTGCGCGACCTGGCCGCCGCCCGCCGGTTCTACGGCACCGTTCTCGGCTGCCCCGAGGGCCGCAGCTCCGACAGCTGGATCGATTTCGACCTGTACGGCCACCAGATCGTCGCCCATCTGAAAGCGGGGCCGGCGGCAGAGGATGCGGCGCACCACAACCCGGTCGATGGCCATGACGTGCCGGTGCCGCATTTCGGCGTGGTGCTGGAGATGGCCGATTGGGAGGCCCTGGCCGAGCGGCTGAAAGCGGCGGGCACCCGCTTCGTGATCGAGCCCTATGTCCGCTTCAAGGGCCGGGTCGGTGAGCAGGCGACGATGTTCTTCCTCGATCCGTCCGGCAACGCGCTTGAGTTCAAGGCCTTCGCCGATCGGGGCCAGCTCTTCGCCAGGTGACGGGCGGTCCCGGCCGGTCTCACGACCAGGGCCCGAACCGGACCAGCGCGATGACGAGGGCCAGCACGACAATCCCGGCGAGAAAGATCAGCCGCCGGGCCAGGCTGCGCAGGATGATCTCGCGCTGGCGCGCCCACCGATCCGCCATGCATCCCTCGCTTGTTCTCCCCGGGGCAAACGAGGGAGGCCCGCAGGCCGTTCCGGTCAGCCCTCGATCAACCCCTCAGCCCGCCAGCGCGCCAGATAGGCGTCGATGATGGCGTCCAGCCGGGCCTTGCCGAAGCTGTCGTCATGGCCAGCATGGACCACCGTCACCGGCAGCGAGCGCAGCAGCGCGAAGGATCGGACATAGTCGCCGATGTCCATGCCGGGGCCGCGATACAGCAGCGGCCCGTCATAGATCACGTCGCCGGCGAACAAGGTGCCGGTGGCGTCCTCGAACAGGGCGATGCTGCCGGGCGAATGGCCGGGCACATGCAGCACGCGGAAGCGCCGGTCGCCGAGATCCACCACCTCCCCCGCCTCGATCCGCCGGGTCGGCTCGGCGCCCTGCAGGGCGTAGCTTCGAAGGTCGTAGCCGGCATGAGGCACCGCGGTGACCAGGGTCGGCCCAAGCGGCGGGTAGTCCGCGTCCAGGAAGCGCCGCCGCGCCTCCGCCGGAATCTGGTCGGAGATCAACGTGCCGGGCCGCGGCCGGGCCAGCGCCTCGGCCTCGAGCGGGTGCACCCAGCGCTGCTCGAACTCGTGGATCGCGCCGATATGGTCGGCATGGGTGTGGGTGGCGAAGGCGATCGTCTCGCGGCCCGCGAACAGCTCGGGGAAGGCCGGCCGCAGCGGCGCCACGCCAAGGCCGCCATCGACCAGCAGGTCGCGGTCGCGGCCGCGCAGACGCCAGATGTTGGCGCGCATCAGCACGTCGGTGTGCGGCTCGACGATCAGGGTCAGCCCTCCGCCCAGGTCACGCTTGCGGAACCATTCGGCGGCCACGGGCAGATCGAATCCGGTCATGGACTGTCTTTCAGGAAATCGGGCCGGTGGCCGGCGGGTCGAGCAGCGGCGCCACCACCGCCCGGGTCTCGGCGCTGCGCAGCACCGGCACGATCTCGAAGCTGACCCCGGTGCCGCGCCAGTGCAGGATCCATTGCTGCAGCAGGGCGAGGTCGTCGCATTCCATCAGCTGGAAGCAGCGGTCGCAGTTCGACTCGACCCAGCTGTCGACATATTTGAGCCCCTCGGGCAGGCCGCGTCCGGCATCGCGCAGATGGCGATAGGCCGCCACCGGGTCGCGGTTGGCGAAACGCTCGATGATCATGAACAGCACAGCCCGACCTCCCCGCCTTTGCCCGGCGCTCGCGGATTCAGTCCGTGCCTTCCCAATAATCCATCACCGCCGACTTGCGATAGCCCTCGCCGGTCAGCCGCACGCTGACGCGGCCGGTTTCCGGGAAGACCGCAACGTCATGTGGGTTGTTCTCGCCGATCAGGAGGTAGCGGCAGGGCTTGTCGGTGTGGTTGACCAGGCAGTGCCCGACCTTCTGCCCGGCCGGGAAGCAGACATAGTCGCCGGGCTTCATCTGATAGGCGCGGTCGCCGAGACGCAGCGTCAGCTCGCCCTCGAGGATGAAGACATGCTCCTCCTCCAGCAGGTGGTAGTGTAGCAGGTTGGACTGCTTGCCGGGCGGCAGCTCCTCATAGGCCACGCCGACATGGCTGCCGCCGCCGAATTTGCTGAGCACCCGGAACCGGCTGCCGAGCTTGCCGCGCTCGAACTCCTCCCACGGCACCCGCTCGACGGGGAACGGCTCGGAGACCCCCTCCGCATTGATCGAGGATGGCGAGTCGGTCATGGCGGCCTCCCTGCGGTGTCTCGCCCGGCGGAGAGGCCGGTCTAGTGCCGGGTACCCGCCGTTCGCGAGCCGGCCGCCAGAAATGCGTAGCGAGCGAGGGCGAGCCGCCGGACCCGTTCGGCCTCCAGCTTCTTGCGCCGGCGCCGGTGCTGCTGCTGCAGCTCGTGCGCTTGGCCGATGGCGCCAAGGATCTCCTCGTTCAGCTGCATGAAGCGGTCGAAGGTTTCCATCAGCCTGTCGGGCTCCTTCGACAGCGCCTCGGCTTCCGCCAGGGCGCGTTCGGCGCGATCCTGGAGCGAGCGGATCCGCTGGCCGAGCCTGACCAGCTCGGGGTCCGAGGCGATAGCGGGGTCGGCAGTGATCGGCTTGGCCTTGTCCATGGAACATAGCATGAACATAGGCCGAGATGGTGTCAAGCTGGAAAGATCTGGAGCGCGCCCTACCCGGCCGCTGCCACCCGCCGCGCCGGCCACAGCCGCCAGCCGAGGGTCACCGCCAGGCTGGCCAGGGCGATCAGCCCCATCCCGGCCGCCTGGCCCAGCCCGAGCTGGTGGCCATAGACCAGCCAGTCGCTGAGGATCGCCGAGGCCGGGTAGACGAACGCCAGCACGGCGATCACCGGCGTCGGCAGCTTCGGATAGGCGGCGTACATCAGGACATAGACCAGGCCGGTGTGGACGATGCCGAGCCCGGCCAGCCAGCCCCAGGGGCCGGGCGTCGCCGGCAGGTCGGCGACGCCGACGAAGGGCGCCAGCAGGACGATGCCGGTGGTGGCGTGGATCATCGCGGTCAGGTGCGGCCGTACCCCGCGCAGCGCCTTGGTCGACAAGACCGTGCCGGTGTAGAGCAGCGAGGCCAGCACGGCCAGGCCGGCGCCGAGCAACTGCCCCGGCTCCGTCCCCGCGGAGCCGATGCCGGTGGCCAGGGCCAGCCCGGCGAAGGCGATGGCGATCCAGCCCAGCTTCTGGCCGCTGATCCGCTCGCCGAACAGCACCGCCCCCGACAGCACCACCCAGAAGGGCTGGACGTGGTAGACGATGGTGGCGAAGGCGATCGAGGTGTGGCGGATCGCGGCGAAGAATGCGACCCAGTTCAGCACGATGCAGATGCCGCCGAACAGGATCAGCGCCCATTGCCGCGGCGCCAGGCGCAGGCCGCCCAGCCAGCCGCGGGCGGCGCAGAACACCAGCAGGACCAGCGCGCCGAAGACGCAGCGGAAGAACACCGCATTGATCGGCCCCTGCCCCGATTCCTCCATGAACACGCCGACGGTGCCGACCACCGCCATAGCCAGAGCGAGCTGCAGGATCCCCGTCCGCCGCTCCGCCGCCGCCTCGACACTACCCATGGTCGCCTCCTGAATTCGGTGGAGGAAAGCTGGGCCGGCGGCGGACTTCAATCAAACGAATAGATTTGAAGGCATCGATCAATTGGATTTATGCTGGCGCCATGGACAAACGCCTCGATCTCGACGTGCTGCGCACCCTGGTGGCGATCGCTGAGGGCGGCAGCTTCAGCCTGGCCGCCTCACGCGTCGGGCGCACCCAATCGGCGGTCAGCATGCAGGTGCGGCGGCTGGAGGAGGCGGTCGGCAAGCGGCTGTTCGACCGCAGCAGCCGGCGGGTGCGCTTGACCCCGGCCGGCGAGAGCCTGCTGGGCCATGCCCGGCGCATGCTGCGGCTCGAGGAGGAGGCCTGGGCGGCGCTGGTCGAGCCCGATCTGCGCGGCCGGGTCCAGCTCGGCATCCCCGACGACTACGCCTATTCGCTGCTGCCGCCGATCCTGTCGCGCTTCGCCGCCACCCACCCGCAGGTCGAGGTCGAACTGATCTGCGAGCAGACCACCTTCCTGGACCGGCGCCTGGCCGCCGGCGAGGTCGACCTGGCGGTGATCACCCGCGGGCCGGGCCGCGACGGCGAGCTGCTGCGGCGCGAACCGCTGGTCTGGTTCGGGTCGCCGGACCATGACCCGCATCTGGAGCAGCCGCTGCCGGTCGCCCTGTACGAGCCCGGCTGCGTCGCCCGCGGCGTCACGCTGGAGGCGCTGGCGGCGACGCAGCGGCCCTACCGCATCGCCTATTCCAGCCCCAGCCTGGTCGGCCTGCTGGCCGTGGTCCAGGCCGGGCTGGCCGTGGCGGTGGTGGTGGAGTGCAGCCTGCCGGCCGGCATGCGGGTGCTGGGCGAGCGCGACGGGCTGCCGCCCCTGCCGGCGTTGGAGATCGGGCTGGCCTGGGGCGCCCGGCCGCGGACGCCCGCGGCAACCCGGCTGGCCGAACAGATCCACGGCTCGGTCGGGCGGTCCGAAGCGATCGCGGCCTAGGTCACTGCATCGCCCAGCTCCGGCCATCGGCGGACTGGCAGCCATAGGGTGGCAGGGCCCGGGCGAAATTCGCCTTCAGCCGGGCGCAGCCCCAGTCGCGCAGCGGCGCCGGCAGGCGGCTGTTTAGCTCGATCCCGATCTCGTCATACGGGCTGTCGGTGTTGGTGACATAGCGGTACCAGGTGAAGCCGAACACCACGACGACGGCGATGATGATGCCGATCAGCACGCTGAAGAGCTTGCCCATTCTTCCGGTTCCTGTTGCGAAGCGAAGCGATTCGGGGCCCTGATGGGAAACCAATCCCGTGGCAGTCTCAAGGCACGATTGCCCCAGCCGCGGGTTGATGATGCAATCCGCGCGCGCTCGCTGCGCGGATCTAAGGGGGATCGGATGCGTCGTTTCACCGGGCTGATCGTGGTCGTCGTCCTGGTCGTGCTGGTCGCGGTCTGGGGCGGCAGTGCCTATAACCGCTTCCTGGCCGGCGACGAGAACGTCAAGGCCGCCTGGTCCGAGGTGCTGAACCAGTACCAGCGCCGGGCCGACCTGGTGCCGAACCTGGTCAAGACCGTGCAGGGCTATGCCAACCAGGAGAAGGACGTGCTGATCCAGGTCACCGAGGCCCGGGCCAAGGTCGGCAGCATCCAGGTGACGCCGGAGACGCTGAACGACCCGGCGGCGCTGCAGAAGTTCCAGGCGGCGCAAGGCGAGCTGTCCTCGGCCCTGTCGCGGCTGCTGGTGGTGACGGAGAACTATCCGCAGCTGAAATCCGACGCCTTGTTCCAGGACCTGATGACCCAGCTGGAGGGTACCGAGAACCGGATCGCCACGGCCCGCAACCGCTCGATCCAGGCGGTGCAGGACTACAATGTCAGCGTCCGCCGCTTCCCCGGCACCTTGATCGCCGGTGTGCTCGGCTTCAGCGCCAAGCCGAATTTCAGCGTCGAGAACGAGGCCGCGATCTCGACCGCGCCCAAGGTCGATTTCGGCACCTCGCCGGCGACGAAGCCCTGAGGCCCGCAGCTTTGAGCATGGCCGCGATGTGGCGCGTCCTGGCCCTGGCGATCGGGTTGTTCGTCGCCCTGCCGGCGATGGCGCGGCCGGTCGCCGTGCCGCCGCTGACGACCCACATCCTCGACCTGACCGACACCCTGACGCCGGACCAGAGCCGCATGTTCGAGGCCAAGCTGGCCTGGGTCCAGCTCAGGATCGGCGCCCAGATCGCCATCGTGATCATCCCGACCACCGGGCCGGAGAGCATCGACGCCTATGCGCTGCGGGCCTTCAACACCTGGAAGCTCGGCCGGCGCGACATCAATGACGGCGTGCTGCTGCTGGTCGCCAAAAGCGACCGCACCGTGCGGATCGAGGTCGGCTTCGGCCTGGAGCAGGCGATACCGGATGCCGCCGCCGTCGCGATCGTCCAGGACAGGATGGTGCCGGCCTTCCGTGCGGGCGACTTCGCCGGCGGCCTGGCGGCGGCCGTCTCGGCGCTGATTCCCCTGCTTCGGGGCGCCGGCCTGCCGGCCCCTCGCAAGGGCGCCGATGCGGGACGGATCGCCGCCCCTGCGCTGCGGGAAGCGGCATGACCATTGCCATTCACCCGGGGATAGGCCGCATCGTCGCCGCGCTGGCGCTGCTGCTGCAACTGGCCTTCGCGGCCACGGCCATGGCGCAGCAGCCGGTCGCGGTGCCGCAGCTGAGCACGCGCGTGACCGACCTGACCGGCACCCTGTCCGCCGCCGAGCGGCAGGCTCTGGAGAGCAAGCTGGCGGCGGTCGAGCAGCGCAAGGGGGCGCAGATCGCCATCCTGATCGTGCCGACCACCGGCGCCGACACCGTGGATCAATATGCCAGGCGGGTGTTCGATCAGTCGCGGCTGGGCCGCAAGGGTGTCGATGACGGCGTGCTGCTGCTGGTCGCCAAGAACGACCGCACCGTCCGGATCGAGCCCGGCTACGGGCTGGAGGGCGCGATCCCGGACATCGCAGCAGGCCGCATCGTCCGCGAGCAGATCACGCCGGCCTTCCGCCAGGGCGACTTCGCCGGCGGACTGGGCGCTGCGGTCGACAGCCTGATCCGGCTGATCGACGGCGAGCCGCTGCCCCCGCCCCCGCCGGAGAGCCGGAGCGAGGCGCCGGAGGACATGTTCCAGATCGTCATCCTGGCGATCCTGGTCGGTGCCGCGGTGCGCGCCGGGCTGCGCGGCATCGGGCTGCCGATGCCGCTGCCGGCCGGCGGCAGCGCGCTGGTCGCCGGCGGCCTCGGCTGGGGCCTGTCCGGCATGATCCTCTTCGGGGCGTTCTGCGCCATCGGCGCGGTGATTCTCGGCGGCATCGGCGGCCGCTTCGGCGGGCCGGGCGGCGGCTTCAGCACCCGCCGCGGCTCGGGGGGATTCGGCGGTGGCTTCGGCGGAGGAAGCTTCGGTGGAGGTGGCCTCGGTGGCGGAGGCTTTGGCGGCGGATCGCGGGGCGGCTCCGGCGGAGGCGGATCGGGCGGAGGCTTCAGCGGCGGCGGCGGATCGAGCGGAGGCGGCGGTGCATCCGGGAGTTGGTAAGACGCTGCGGCGGCTGCGCCCGGTCGCCGAATGGCACGGCCAGCGCCTGCTGCGCCGGCATTTCGGCGCGGCGGTGATGGCCCGGCTGCACCAGGCGATCCGCGGCGCCGAGCGCCGGCACCTGGGCGAGATCGTGATCGCGGTCGAGGCCGCGCCCCCGCCGCATCTGCGCGACAGCCGGCTTCGGGCGCTGGAGGTGTTCGGCCGGCTGCGCGTCTGGGACACGGCACAGGCGACCGGCGTGCTGCTGTACCTGCTGCTGGCCGATCACAAGATCGAGATCGTCGCCGACCGCGGCGTCACCGCCCGGGTCGACGACGCGGTCTGGCCGCGGATCTGCGCCGCGCTGCGCGACCGGTTCCAGGCCGGGCGATACGAGGAGGGCGTGCTGGAGGCGCTGGCCGCGATCGACGCCGAGCTGCTGCGAACCTGGCCGGCATCGCCCGGCGAAGCCAACGCCGAGGAGCTGCCGGACGGGCCTGTTATCCTGTGAAGGGTTACAGGTTCGTGCAACGATGCTTGTGAAAGCCGCACCGCCTATGATACGCCCGGCCTAGCGATTCCGGGAGCAGCGACGCGTGACGGCGATCCAGTCGGACCGGCCGACGGTCCTTATCCTCAACGGCCCCAATCTCAACATGCTGGGCGTGCGCCAGCCCGAGATCTATGGCCGCGACACGCTGGCCGACATCGAGCAGGCCTGCGCCGACGAGGCCGAGCAGATCGAGCTCGAGATCGACTTCCGGCAATCGAACCATGAAGGCGAGCTGGTCACCTGGATCCAGGAGGCCCGCACCGCCCATGACGGCATCATCGTCAATGCCGGCGCCTACAGCCACACCTCGGTCGCCATCCTCGACGCGCTGAACGCGGCGGAACTTCCGGTGATCGAAGTCCATCTCTCCAACATCTTCCGCCGCGAAGCGTTCCGGCACCATTCCTATGTCTCGCTGGCGGCGACCGGGGTGGTGTGCGGGCTGGGCGTGCATGGCTATCTTCTGGCCCTGCAGGCGATGGCGCGGCTCCTTGAAACCGACCGGTGAAGACCAGATGAGCACCTTCAGCCTCGATCCCGAATTCGTCCGCAGCCTGGCCAAGCTCCTGGACGAGACGGGCCTGACCGAGATCGAGTTCTCGGAGGGCGACCGCCGCATCCGGCTGAACCGCCAGCCGGCGCCGGTGACCACCTATGCCGCGCCGATGGCCGCCCCGGTCGCCGCTGCCGCCGCCCCGGCGGCCGCGCCCGCCACCCCGGCCGGCCCGCCGAAGAACGCCGTGACCTCGCCGATGGTCGGCACCGTCTACCTGTCGCCCGAGCCCGGCGCCGCCGCCTTCGTCAAGGTCGGCGACAAGGTGGCCGAGGGCGCGACGATCCTGATCGTCGAGGCGATGAAGGTGATGAACCCGATCCGCAGCCCACGGTCAGGCACCATCAGCGCGATCCTGGTCGAGGACGGCCAGCCGGTCGAGTTCGCCGAACCCCTCGTCGTGATCGACTGATGTTCGAGAAGGTCCTCATCGCCAATCGCGGCGAGATCGCGCTGCGCATCCATCGCGCCTGCCGCGAGATGGGCATCCGCACCGTGGTCGTGCACTCCACGGCCGACAGCGACGCCATGGCCGTGCGCCTGGCCGACGAGGCGGTCTGCATCGGCCCGCCGGCGGCGCGCGACAGCTACCTCAACATCCCGGCCCTGCTCTCCGCCGCCACCATCACCGGCTGCGACGCGATCCACCCGGGCATCGGCTTCCTGGCCGAGAATGCCCGCTTCGCCGAGATGGTGGAGGAGCACGGCTTCGCCTTCATCGGCCCGACCGCGCAGCACATCCGGGTGATGGGCGACAAGATCGCCGCCAAGGACGCGGTCAAGGCCGCCGGCCTGCCGGTCGTGCCCGGCTCCGACGGTGCCGTCGACACGGTCGACGAGGCCCAGGCGTTGGCCCGCGGCATGGGCTATCCGGTGCTGGTCAAGGCCACGGCGGGCGGCGGCGGCAAGGGCATGAAGGTCGCGATGACCGATGCCGAGCTGCCCGAGGCCTACAGCATGGCCCGCAACGAGGCCCGCGCCGCCTTCGGCAACGACAGCGTCTATGTCGAGAAGTATCTCGACCATCCGCGCCATATCGAGATCCAGCTGCTGGCCGACACCCACGGCAACGTGGTGCATTTCGGCGAGCGCGACTGCTCGATCCAGCGCCGGCACCAGAAGGTGATCGAGGAGGCCCCTTCGCCCGCCCTGAACGCCGAGGAGCGCGCCTTCATCGGCGGGCTGGCGTCGGAGACGGCGCGCAAGCTGGGCTATCGCGGCGTCGGCACGATGGAGTTCCTGTACCAGGACGGGGAATTCTACTTCATCGAGATGAACACCCGGCTGCAGGTCGAGCATCCGATCACCGAGGAGATCTCGGGCATCGACCTGGTGCGCGAGCAGATCCGCGTCGCCACCGGCGCGCCGCTCGGCTACACCCAGGACGACATCGTGTTCCAGGGCCACGCCATCGAGTGCCGGATCAACGCCGAGGACCCGGAGACCTTCGTCCCCTCGCCCGGCCGGATCGACGGCTACCACGCGCCGGGAGGCCTGGGCGTACGGGTCGACAGCGCGATCTATGACGGCTATCGCATCCCGCCGCATTACGACAGCCTGATCGCCAAGCTGATCGTGCGCGGCAGCACCCGCAACGAATGCCTGATGCGGCTGCGGCGGGCGCTGGAGGAGTATGTCATCGACGGGGTGAAGACCACCCTGCCGCTGCATGCCAGGCTGATCGCCGAGCCTGACTTCATCAACGGCGACTACGATATCCGCTGGCTCGAGAAGTTGATGGCGAAATAGGGCAGTGGCCCGAATTCAGCCCAAATCCGTGAATAAGAATACGCCGTGTCCCGGGCGCCGCGCCCGGGATGGCGATCGAGGGGATGCGATCGCTGTCGCAGGCTGGCCTGCGGGTCCGGTGCCGCCCCGTTATGCGAGGAGATGCATATGAGCGTGTTTCGTGCTTCGACGGCGGCGGCCCTGGTCGCGCTGATCACTGCCCCGGCCTTCGCGGCTGAGGTTCCGTCCGACCCGGTCGAGCGTTGCAAGGGCCTGCTGACCCTCGCCCCGGCCGACTCGCCGATGCACAATGCCGAGGTCGGCACGGTCGAGTCCTTCGGCACGTCCGGCTGCAAGTTCACCGACCTGAAGATGGTCGAGCCGGCCGACAAGGTGGCCGCGGGCAAGACCCCGACCACGGTGACGATCGACGAGATCAGCTTCGACAAGCTCGACTTCGCCAAGGCCTATGAGGGCAAGCCGTCGGACACGCTGACGGCGCAGGCCACCGGCATCTCGATCGACAACCCCGAGGTCAAGGCCGTCCTCGGCGAGGAGCCGTTCGACCTGGCGATCGACTATGCGCTCGACACCGCCAGCAAGCAGTTCACCCTGACCGAGTTCCAGCTCAGCGGCGAAGCGCTGGGCGAAATCTCGCTGGACGGCGCGCTGGACGGCATCGATGCGACCGACCCGGCGGCAGCAGCCGACCCGATGCAGTTGATGGGCACGGCCTCGCTGCGCAAGATCAAGCTGCATTTCGAGAACAAGGGCATCATCGACAAGGTGATCGCCTTCGCGACCGCCCAGGGCGAGGACCCGAAGACCGCGATCGAGCAAGGCAAGAGCCAGGCCGTGCTCGGCATGGCGGCGCTGTCGGCGATTGGCGTGCCGGAGGCCGCGGTGAAGAGCCTGATGTCCTTCGCGCAGGACTTCCCGGCGCCGAAGGGCCCGCTGACGATCTCGATCGACCCGGTGACGCCGGTGCCGCTGGCGCAGCTGGCCACGATCAAGCCGGGCGAGGCCGCGTCGATGGACCTAGTGAAGAGCCTGAACGTCGCCGTCACTTACTGACGGCAGGCAAAGCCTGATCGGAAGCGATGGCCGGGGCGGCGACTCCCCGGCCATCGTCGTCTCAGGAGACCGGCATGAAGACGATGGCGATCCTGACGCTGGCGGCGGCTGCCTTGCTGTCGGCCTATCAAGCGGCGGCAGAGCCCGTTCCGGCCGATCCGATGGTGCGATGCCGGGGCCTGCTGGAGGTTGCAGCGCAGGCGGCCGGGATTGCCACGCCGGCTGCCGCCACTGTCGAGCCGCGGGGGGCCGATGGCTGCCGCTTTTCCGAGCTACGCATTGATCTCGGGCCCGGCCGCAGCTGGACCGTCGGCACCTTGTCGGCCGACGGGCTGGACTTCGCCCGGATCTACCAGGACCGGCGGCTGGAAGCGGCCTCGCTGCGGGCCAAGGACGTCCGGCTGAAGGACTCTGTGGTGACGGCAGTGCTCGGCCCCGGCCCCGTCCGGTTCGATGCCGCCCTTGACTATCGCTGGGACGCCGCGACCGGGGAGGTCGAGGTCGCCTCGCTGTCGCTGTCCGGACCCGGGATGGGCGAGGTGGAGCTGAGCAACCGGCGCGGCAGCGTTCAGGCCCGGACCTTCTCCCTCGATTCCCGGTCGAGGTTCCCCGTCCTGGCCCTGATCGGTGCCGGCGACCTGAAGTCGCTGTCGCTGCGCTTCCGCGACGATGGCATCGTCGACCGCATCCTTACCGCGGGAGCGCAAGGCCTGGCCGAGAAGGACGCGGGCAGCAGCGAGGCCGAGCGGAAGGCCGCGCTGCTGCAGGCGGTGCAGAACCAGGTCGCCTCCATGTCCGCCGGCGGGTTCCCGGACGCCATGGTGGTGCCGCTGCTGGCCTTCGTGCGCGACTTCCCGGCGCCACGGCCGATCACCCTCTCCGCCGCGCCGACCGGGACGGTGCCGATGCCCGCGCTGCTGTTCGGCGAGGATGCCGGGGATGCGACGCCGGAGGAGTTGTTCCGGCGCCTGAACCTGGCCGTGACCTACTGACCCCGCCCGACCGATCGAGACGGAGATGACCATGACCCGCATCCGGAGCGCCGTCGCAGCCCTCGTCCTGGCCGGCCTCGCCCCCATCGCCCAGGCCGCCCCGGTGCCGGCGGACCCGGTGCAGCGCTGCCGCGATCTGATCCCGCTGATCAGCAAGGCGACCGCGGAGGACCCGACGGTCGGCAAGGTGACGCCGCTCGGCGACACCGGCTGCCGCTACACCGACCTGCAGATCGCGATCAGCCAGTACCAGGGCTGGATGGTGGGGTCGCTGACCGTCGACCGGATCGACTTCAAGCGCTTCTACACCGACCAATTGCCGCGGACCCTGTCGGTCCACGCCGAGGGCATCCGCTTCTTCGCGCCGGCCATGCCGGCGGCGACCGCCTATCAGATGAAGCTGGTCCAGAGGCCGATCGAAATCTCGTTCGACTATGACTACGACGCCGATGTCCTGACCATCCGGGACGCCACCTTCCGCGGCGACCGGATCGGCCACATCACCGTCACGGCGGCGCTGCGCGGCCCGGATCTCGACCAGATCGCCGTGGACACGCTGCTGGGCGACAAGGCCCTCGCCGGGCTGTCGCTGCAGTCCCTGACTGTGGATTTCGACAACCAGGGCATGTTCGAAGGCTATGCCCTGCTGCCGACGCTGCTGGCGCTGCCGGACGGCGAGACCGACCCTGAGGGAGCGGTCGCCGCGGCCAAGGCGCAGGCCATGGCCCAGCTGGCCATCCTGGTCGCGGCGGAGGTGCCGAAGGATTCGGTGGCGGCGATCGGCCGCTTCATCCAATCCATGCCGCAACCGCGGGGGCCGTTCCGGCTGTCGATCGCACCGCAGCCGGCGCTCGCCTTCTCGGAGCTGGCGGAGGCGCAGTCCGGCGATCCCGCCAAGCTGCTGGCTTTGACGAAGCGGCTGAACCTGACCGCCAGCTATTGATCGACGGGCTCACGGCCGGACCAGCCCGAACACGCCGCGCACCGAATCCAGAACCTGCGCCGCCTGCTGCCGCGCCGCTTCGGTGCCGCGGCGCAGGATGGCACGGACCTCGCCCAGATCCCTTGCGAAAGCGGTACGGCGCTCGCGGATCGGGCCTAGCAGCGTCTCCAGCACGTCCTCCAGCCGGCACTTCACCGCCATGTCCGGCAGCCCGCCGGCGCGGTAGCGGCGCTTCAGCTCCGCCACCGCCGCCGGGTCGGGGTCGAAAGCATCGAGATAGGCGAAGACGACGTTGCCCTCGACCTTCCCCGGATCCTCGACCCGGAGATGGCCGGGATCGGTGTACATGCAGCGGATCTTGGCGCGGACCGTGTCGGCATCGTCGCGCAGGTCGATGGCATTGCCGGCGGACTTGCTGGCCTTGCCCTGGCCGTCCAGCCCCGGCAGCCGCGGCGTGGTCGACAGCAGGATGCGTGGCTCCGGCAGCACCGCGGCGCCGGCCAGCCGGTTGACGGCGCGCACGATCTCCACCGTCTGCTCCAGCATCGGCGCCTGGTCGGCCCCGACCGGCACCAGCGTCGCCGCCACCGCGGTGATGTCGGCTGCCTGGCTGACCGGATAGCACAGGAAGCCCGCCGGCAGGTCGCGGGCGAAGCCGCGCTGGCGGATCTCGTCGCGCACGGTCGGGTTGCGCTCCAGCCGCGCCACGGTGACCAGGTTGAGGTACAGCATCGCCAACTCGGCCATCTCCGGCACCGCCGATTGCAGCACGATGGCGCTGCGCGTCGGGTCGAGGCCGATGGCGAGGTAGTCGAGCGCCACCTCCATCACGTTGCGGCTGACCCGGCCGGGATCGGCGGCGTTGTCGGTCAGGGCCTGCAGGTCGGCGATCAGCACGAATTGCCGGCACAGGCGCTGCAGCCGCAGCCGGTTGGCCAGCGAGCCGGCATAGTGGCCGAGATGCAGCGGCCCGGTCGGCCGGTCGCCGGTCAGCACGACATCGGCTTCGCCGATCTCGGGCACAGGCGGATGTGCCAGCGCGGTATTCAACATGAGACGAATCCTTTCGAGCAGAGGGAAAGGCCGCTCGGATGGACGCCGTCTCAGGACATGAAAAAGGCCGCTTCCATCGGAGCGGCCAGGGTGCAGGACGAAGCACGCGCAGCCGCCATCAGGCGCTGCGCCACCAATTCCGGACCAGGGTCGCGGGCTTCGTCATGGCCGGCACCATACAACAATCGGGCCGCGCGGAAAAGACGGCGACGGGTGGACGCGGACCCTGCCCTCCGCTATCGACGGGACATGAGCGCCGCCCATATTCCTGAGACCATGTTCCGGTCCCGGCCATGACCCGAGTCACGCCCCAGCTGCTGCTGCGCGCCTATGCCGCCGGGCTGTTCCCGATGGCGGAATCGGCGGACAGCCCGGAGCTGCACTGGTTCGACCCGCCTCGGCGCGGCATCCTGCCGCTCGACGGCGTGCATGTGCCGCGCCGCCTGGCCCGCACGGTCAAGGCCGGCCGCTTCAAGGTCACCGCCGACCACGCCTTCCATGCGGTGATCGCCGGCTGCGCCGCGCGCGCGCCCGACCGGCCGAACACCTGGATCAACGACGAGATCGTCGCGCTCTACACCACGCTGCACCGGGCCGGCTTCGCCCACAGCGTCGAATGCTGGGACGGCGAAACGCTGGTCGGCGGCCTCTACGGCGTGGCCCTGGGCGGCGCCTATTTCGGCGAGAGCATGTTCAGCCGCGCCACCGACGCCAGCAAGGTGGCGCTGGTCCATCTCGTCGCCCGGCTGCGCGCCGCCGGCTTCGCCCTGCTCGACACCCAGTTCGTGACCGACCACCTGGCCCGCTTCGGCACGGTCGAGATCGAGCGCGCCGAGTATCGCCGCCGCCTGGACGCCGCGCTGGTGCTGCGGCCGGACTGGGCCGGCGCCGACCCCGAGCCCGAGCTGGACTTGATGCTGCATCGGCCGCCGGAGGAGCCATGACCACCCTGCCCCTGCACCGCCGGCCGGTACCGGACGGCCCGATCGACGACGCGCTGATCGGCTTCATCGAGGCTCATCCGGTGTCGACCACACCGTTCGATCCGCGCTGGGGTCTGTCGCGCCTCGTGACCGGTCCGGGCAGCATCATCGATACGGTCGACGCCGAGGGCAGCCGGGTGGCCATCGCCGCCGTGGTCGACGCCTGCGTCAACGCGGCCAACTCGGCCAATCTCGTGCTGCTGTGCCTGCACCCGGGCATCGACCGCGATGCGCTCGCCGGCTTCCTGCTGGCGGAGGCCGAGGCGATCACGGCCGCGGGACCGCGCGGCCGGCTGGAGGTCGACGCCGAGGACCTGTTCCTGGATCGCGGGCCTGAGTTGGAGGCCCGCGGCTTCCGCGAAGCCTACCGCATGCATGCGATGCGTCGGCCCTTGGACGCCGCTCCGCCGCCGGTGCCGCCTTTGCCGGAGGGCCTGGTCTGGTCGCCGCCGACCGAGGCGACGATGCGCAGCCAGCACGAGGCGGTCAGCGCCGCCATGATGCCGGTGCCCGGCGCCAGCGTGCCGGATTTCGAGAGCTTCGCCGCCCGTGCCCGGGCGATGCCCGACCAGCACGGGCTGATCCTGCGCGGCGACGCCGTCGCCGGATTTCTGCGCGTGCATCCGCCCAAGGTCGCCGGCGGCGAGGGTGACGTCGCCCTGATCGGCCGCCATCCGGAGCATCGCGGCGGCGGGCTGGGCGACATCCTGGTGGCCGAAAGCCTGCGCCGGCTGCACACGGCCGGGGCCGGCAGCGCCGCACTGACGGTCGCGGCGGTGAACGACGCCGCCCTGGCCCTGTACCGGCGCCACGGCTTCACCGTCGCCGAGACCACCCCGGTCTACGTCAAGGATTTCCCGGTCGCTTAAGCCGAAACCCTTTTGTGTTGCCTCTCCCGCCTGGCGGGAGAGGTCGGGCGTCCGCAGGACGACCGGGTGAGGGCTGGCCCGGGCCTCGACAAAGAACCCTCACCCGGAGCCGCTTCGCGTCTCCGACCTCTCCCGTAAACGGGAGAGGCAACGCGTTCTTCTCAACCGGATACTGCTTTGTCGTCCGGCATGGCGTAGCGACAATGCGGCAGACGCTGCCGGAGTCGCCGTGATGAGCTTCGCCCTGTGGATGGTCCTGGCGGCCATCCTGCTGCCCTATCTGACCGTGATGCCGGCCAAGGTGACGTCGCGGGTCGACAACCATGCCCCGCGCCGGGACATGGAGCGGTTGACCGGCTGGCAGCAGCGGCTGGACTGGGCGCACCGCAACCATTTCGAGACGTTTCCGGCCTTCGCCGCGGCGGTGATCATCGCCGAGATGCGCGGCGCACCACAGGGCTGGACGGACCTGCTGGCCGGCCTCTTCATCCTGGCCCGCCTTGCCTATACCGGTGCCTATGCCGCCGACCGGCCGAGCCTGCGCTCGAACATCTGGTCGCTCGGCTTTCTCTGCGTGCTCGGCCTGTTCGCGCTGGCGGCTATTGGCGGCCCGGCGGCAGCGCCGGCGGGATGATCTTCATCTCCGGCAGCGGCAGCGGCGAGGCGTCCGGCACGTTCTCGTCGACCTCCTGCTGCGCCGCGGCGGCGGCCGGCGAGGTGTCGGTGCAGCTGACCACCCAGACGTCGTAGACCGGGTGGTCGAGTGCCGAGACGCCGGGCGAGGAGGCGAACATCCAGCCGCTGAACACCGTGGCCGCCGGCTTGCTGGGCGGGGTGTCGGTGATCTCGAGGAAGGCCGCGCTCTCCGGCGGATCCTCCGGCGGCGCCTTGCGGCAGGCGCGGATGGTGATGCCAAGCGTGCCGAACTGCACCGTCTCGCCGACCTTGGCCTCGAGCGGCTGGGTCCGCGCCGTGATCTTGTCGAGGCCGCGCAGCTCGGCGATCGGCTGGTCGATCGTGGCAGCGGCCTGGGCAGCGCCCGAAAGGGACGCGGCGGCCAGCGCCGCGAGCGCGGGAAGCACGAGAAGGCTGCGCATGGTCCGGATCAATTCCCCAACATGCCGGCCGGCTTGCCCTGCTGCGGCGCCTGCTCCTGGGCCGGCGCGCCGGAGGTGCCGCCCGTGGCCCCGCCGGCAGCACCGCCGGTGCTGCCCTTGTCGCCGAGCTGGCCGATGCTGAAGATCACCTGGCCGAGCAGCTGCTCCAGGCTCGGATTCGACTGGGTGTATTCGATGCTGTCACCATCCTTCAGCCAGCCATTCGGGTCGTCCGGCCGGCCGCCGGGGCTGAGCGAGAGGCTGCGGCCGCCGAGCAGGCCGTCGCTGCTGATCGCCGCGGCGGTGTCCTGCGACAGCTTGACCGACGGGTTGATCGACATCTGGACATCCGCCAGATAGCTCTCGGGGTTCAGGGTGATGCTGGTGACGGTGCCGACCTTGACGCCGCCGATCCGCACATCGGTGCCGGCGGCGACGCCGTCAGCCTGGTTGAACTGCGCCTTGAGCGTGTAGCCGGAGGCGGAGCTGAGATTGGCGCTGGTATAGGCGAATCCCAGGAAGACCAGGGCCACGGCCAACACGACCGCACCCATGACCGTCTCGATGACGTTCCTGTGCATCGCTGTTCCTCAGACCTGCCCGATCACGTCGGCGTCCAGGGCTCGTAGTCGCCGGTCGCCTTGGCGCGATGGCTGCCGCGCAGCGGATGGCCGGGCGGCAGATAGGCGTGGCCGGTGCCGGTCGGATTCGCTTCGGGCGGCTGCTGCCAGGGGCGGCGGAACGGGCTGGTGTCGCCCGGCGGCTCCTTGAAGGTGTGGTGCAGCCAGCCATGCCATTCCGGCGGCACGCGCGTCGCCTCGGACTTGCCGCCGTCGAACACCACCCAGCGCCTCTCGCGGCCGCCCTGGGCGACCTTGCGGCTGCGGTAGTAGCGGCTGCCGAGGGCGTCCTGGCCGACCAGCTGGCCACGCCGCCAGGTGACGAAACGGAGATAGGCGCGGAGCCCGAATTCGGTCAGATCGAAGGCCATGGATTCCAAGGACATGCCGGATGACGGCCCCCGGCCGTCGAACGGCGCGGACTATGGCATCGCCGGCCCCGTCCGTCCAGTGCGCGCGCCGCCGCGCCGCGGGGCATTTTCAAGGCAGGCGGGCGGAACCCGGCGCAGCGACCGCCGAGGCGCCCCGCCGGCCGTCGGTCGCCGCCAGGCCGATGCCGGCGGCCACCGCGGCGAGGCCCGCCAGCAGCGGCCAGCCCAGCGGCTCGCCCAGCGTCAATGTGCCGAGCAGCGCCGCCACCACCGGATTGACGGTGACCGAGATCGCGACCCGCGTCGGGGTGGTGCGGCCGAGGGCGAAGACCCAGAGAAAGAAGGTGACTGCGCCTCCGACCACGCCGAGATACAGCACCGCGGCCCAGCCCACCGGATCCAGGACCGGAAGAGCCACCGGTCGGGTCGCGAACGCCAGCGCCGCCAGGCCGCAGGCACCCGCCGCCATGCCGAGGGCGCTGAAGGACAGAGGCGAGGACCGCCGGACGAAGGGCCGCGACCACACATTATAGAGTGCGGCGCACCCCGTCGCCGCGACCATCAGCAGATCGCCCTGCCAGGCGCCCGGTGGCGCATCGGCCAGGCCGGCACCGAGCGCCAGCGCCACGCCCGCCATCGCCAGCAGCACCCCAGCGGCCTTGCGCGGGGTCAACCGCTCTACCCCCAGCGCGGCACCGGCGGCCAGGGTCAGCAGCGGCTGGGTCGACAGGGCTAGCGCCCCGCGCGCGGCGGTGGTGTGCGCCAGGGCGGCGTTGAACAGGAACGGGAAGGCGGCGAAGAACAGCAGGCCCAGCAGCATCACCGCCGGCAGGTCGCGCCGGGACGGCCAGGGCGACCGCAGCAGCAGCACCACCGGCAGCAGCAGGGCGCAGCCGATGCCGAAACGGAACACGCCCAGAGTCGCCGGGTCCAGCGCGCTCATCAGATAGCGCGTCGCCACCACCGAGGTGCCGCCGAGCGTGCTCGACGCCAGCGCCGCCGCCACACCGAGTCCTTCGCGCGCCATGGCGGTTCCCTTCGGCCATGCTTTGCACCCTCCCCTCCCCGTCGTCATTCCCGCGAAAGCGGGAATCTCGCTCCGGTGAAGTTCCGAGGAGATCCCGCTCTCGCGGGGACGGGTAAGAGTGGGTGCTGCCGGGGAGCATAAGAGCCGTCTCGGTCTTCACGGAAACGCATAACCGTGATCCCCTTCATCACGAACCATGATGGAGCGGCGGATGCTCGACCCGGACCTGCTGCGCGCCTTCGTCGCCGTCGCCGATCATGGCTCCTTCACCCGCGGCGCGGCGGCGCTGAACCGGACCCAGTCGGCCGTGAGCATGCAGATCCGGCGGCTGGAGGGCGCGGTCGGCGCCGCGGTGCTGGACCGCAGCCGCCGCGGCCTGCGCCTGACCCCGGCCGGCGAGGTGCTGCTGGGCTATGCCCGCCGCATCCTGTCGGTCTCGGCCGAGGCGATGGGTCGGCTGCGCGACCTCCAGGTCGAGGGCATTGTGCGGCTCGGCGTGATGGAAGATTACGGCACCCGGCTGGTGCCGCCGCTCTTGGCTGGCTTCGCCGCCGCTCATCCGCGCATCCAGGTCGAGATGGTGACCGGGCTGACGACGCCGATGCTGCCGCGGCTGGGCGAACGCTTCGACCTGGTGCTGGCGATGCATGCGGCGGGCGACGGCGGCGGCACCTTCCTGCGGCGCGAGCAGGCGGTCTGGGCTGCCGGCCGCGACGTCGCCGCCGACCAGCGCACGCCCCTGCCCCTCGCCCTCTATCCGCAGGGGTGCCTGTTCCGGGCCTGGGCGATGGCGTCGCTCGATGGCGCCTGCCTGCCCTGGCGCCTCGCCTTCGTCAGCCACAGCCTGGCGGCCGTGACCGCGATCGCCGCCCAGGGCCTGGCCGTCACCGTGGTCAAGGCCGGGCTGCTGCCGTCGGAGCTGCGGCGCCTGAGCGACCGCGATGGCCTGCCGCCGTTGCCCGAGGCCGACATCCGGCTGCACCGCGCCCCCGGCCTGGTACCGGCCGGCGAGCTGCTGGCCCAGCATTTGGCCGACGGCCTGGCACTGCCGGATCACGCCGCTAGGGTGTGATGGTAATCACACTTAGCATAGTCCGACGCCCATCCAGGATGCAGCCTCCGCCCAATCGGTTTGCACCGCAACAGGGGCGTTTATGGCGGAATTGCGACGAATTCCGGGATTCGAGGCGGAAGCTGGGCGGAGGTGGCGCCCAAATGTCAGGCAATGCAGGCCATGCATTGCTGCGGTGCGATAGACAGGGGTGGATGCATGGCTAAGGTAAGCGCATATATCGGCTCGTGCAAAGCAACGCACACCGCGCCGCGAACCTCTCGCTGGACGCGGCACGTAAACAAGGAAATGCTGAAGTGAACCTGATCAACAAGCTTGTCGCCGCCTGGGATCGTCGTCGTGCCTATGCTGCCCTGATGCAGCTCGATGACCGCCTGCTGGCCGATATCGGCATGAACCGCGGCACCATCTCGGAGCGCCTGACGCGCGCCGCCCGCGACACCAACGTCGCCCCGGCCCCCGTCGCCGTGCTGCGCCCGGCCGTGGCCGCCGCGAACGAAGATTCGGTCATCCGTCGCGCCGCGTGATCGGCTCGACCGGAGGCACCCGGTCCGTCTCCTCCCCCGGATCCGGGTCGCGAAAAACCTCGCCGAGCGCAAGCCGGCGGGGTTTTTCTTTGCCTGTCCCTCGGAATTAGCCGCCGTTCCGTCCGTCCGTGCCGAAATCGGACATCGCCGTTGACCGCGGCCGCACCAGGGCCGGGACCTTGCGCGGCGGATGCGGCACCTCGGCGCCGGGCTTCGCCGCGTCGAAGTCCTGCCGCGACCGCTCGATCGCCGCGTTATGCTCGATCGCCCAGGCGAACAGCAGCTTCAGCGGCTCGATCAGGGTCTGGCCACGATCGGTCAGCGCATAATCCACCCGCGGCGGGATCGTCGGGAACACGGTGCGGGTCACCAGCCCGTCCCGCTCCAGCCCTCGCAGGGTCAGCGTCAGCATCCGCTGCGAGATGCCGCCGATGGTCCGGCGCAGCTCGTTGAAGCGCATCGGCCCGTCCGCCAGCAACCCGACCACCATCACCGTCCATTTGTCGCCGACCCGGGCCAGCACGTCGCTGATCGCCCGGCACTGGTTGTGGACAGGGTCATGGCTGTTGCTCGGTTCCAAAAATGTGCCTCCTTGCGCGGCTCTCGGACAGTCATCAATTTAGCCCCAGTCACTAAATGTGACTACCCCCTGGTCTGATCAACCCCCGGGGCTTCCATCGGCCGGCCGGCCCATCCCCCTTTCCCTCGACCATGAGGACCCGTTCCCGATGAGCCGTATCCTGTTCGTCACCTCCAGCCCGCGCGGCGCCGCCTCGCTGTCGACCAAGGTCGCGACCGCGCTGGTCGACCGGCTGCAGGCGCAGTCGCCCGGCACCACGGTCGTCCATCGCGACCTCGTGGCGCAGCCGCTGCCCCATATCGGCGAGGATTTCCTGGCCGCCCAGGCGCTGGCGGCCGAGGCCCGAAGCCCGGCGCAGCAGGCGGCGCTGGACCTGTCCGACGCGCTGGCGCAGGAGGTGTTCGCCGCCGACACCATCGTCATCGCCTCGGCGATGATCAATTTCGGCCTCGCCTCGACGCTGAAGAGCTGGTTCGACTACCTGCTGCGCGCCGGCGTCACCTTCCGTTACGACGAGACCGGCGTGCACGGCCTGGTCAGCGGCAAGAAGGCATATCTGGTCGAGGCCCGCGGCGGCGTCTATTCCGACGGCCCGGCCAAGGCTTTCGACTTCCAGGAGCCCTATCTGCGCCACCTGCTCGGCTTCATGGGCGTGACCGATATCGAGTCGATCGCGGTCGAGGGCGTCGCCTACGGCCCCGACGTGGCGGAGAAGGCGGTGGCCGGCGCGCTGGACAAGGTCTCGACGATCACGGCCCGGGCGGCCTGATCCAGGCTCCGGGATCGGCCGGCGGCCGGTCCCGGACGGCTTCCTGCCGCGCGACCCGCGGCGACGAAGCAGCRCTCGCCAGCCGCCACACCAGGGCGCTGGCGCCGCGTGTCTCCACCCAAAGCCCTCGCCCGGGCCGCGGGGCCTGCGCCGCCCGCACCACCTCCAGCTCGAAGGCGGCCGGGCCGGGCATGCCGAGCGCCGCCCAGCGCCGATAGGCCGCGTCGAGCCGCCGCGTGGCCTCAGGCGAGCCATAGCCGAGCAGCATTCCGGGCCGGCAGATCGCGACCGACCGCGCCGTCGCGTCGACCAGGCCGAAGGGCGAAACCGACAGGCCCTCCTCCTCACCCGACCCGTCGAAGGCAGCGAAGCCGGGCTCGGTCTGGCCGAGGAAGAGACGGAAGGCATAAGCCGCGCCCGTGAAGCGGGCCGGATCCCGGCCCCCGAGCGACAGCGGCCGGCGCGATGTCGGCGTCGTGCCGATGCCGGACCAGAACGGCAACTCTTCCAGCCGCCGCCGCTCGGCTCCCGGCTCCTGCCCCGGGCCAGTGAAGCGGACGAAGCGGCCGGGGACCGCTTCCAACGCCCGGAACCGGTCACCCTCCCGGCGCAGCACCGCCACGTGGCAGTCGCGGCCGGCGCCGCCCGCCAGCGCGATCGGCAGCAGCAGCCGGCCGCCCTCGGCCACTTGCTCGAACAGCGCCGCCGGCAGGTCCCAGACCGCGGCGGTGATCATGGCCCGGTCATAGGGCGCCCCGGCGGCCTGGCCCCCAGCGCCATCGCCCTCGATGATCGCCACATTGGCGCTGCCCAGCGCCGCCAAGTCATCCCGGCTGCGCCGCGCCAGATCGGCCAGGATCTCCACGCCGACGACGCTGCCGTCGCCGACCAGCCGGCCCATCACGGCGGCGAGCCAGCCCGAGCCGGAGCCGATCTCGAGCGCCCGATGTCCGGGCTCCAGCCCCAGCCGGTGCAGCAGCCACAGCACGTAGCTGGGCTGTGAGTTGGTCGAGTCGAGCGCAGCGTCGTCCGGTCCGAAATGGGCCAGAACCCGGTCGCTGTAGACGGCGGCGAGATGGCGCTCGGTGGCGAAATCCTCGACCGGCCCGGCCCGATCGGCCTGGAACCGATGCACGAAGTGATGGCGCGGTGTCTCTCGCACTGCCCGGCGAAGCGGCTCCGGCAGGCCGTTCTCGCCACGGCGGCGGAAAGCCGTGTCGAGCATGCCGAGGAAGCGGATGACGTGCTCTTCGATCTCCGGCTTCATGATCCCTCCGGTCCGGTTGCCTGCCGAGGAATGCGCAGGAGCCGCCCAGCCGCGGACAGGAGATATTTTTCATCGCGCCTGTCCGCATCCGGCCGCGGCGTGCGCATAGTGCGGCGGATGCAGGACACTTCGCCCCTCAAGCCATGGATCGCGCGCCGGGCCGTCGGCCGGACCGAGCAGGAGGTCCGGCGCGCGCTCGCGGCGCTGTCCGAACCGGACCTGCTACGGCTGCAGGCGATCGCGCGGTTGCGCTGCCGCGGCCTGCCGGGGCTGGACTGGCAGGAACTGCTGCACGAGGCCGTCCTGCGCGCCCTCGACGGCTCCCGCCCCTGGCCACCCGACGTGCCGATGATCGCCTTCCTCGCCGGCATCATGCGCAGCCTGCGCAGCGATCATTGGCGCCGCCAGCGGGCTACCGCGGCCGCACTGTCGGCGCAGGCGGCGGAGGTCGCCGATCAGGTGCCGGATCCGGAGCGCATCGCCGCCGCCACCCAGGCGCTGGCGGCGATCGACCGCATGTTCGCCGACGACCCGGCGGCGATTGCCGTCATCCTGGGGCTGAGCCAGGGCCTGTCGGCCGAGGAGATCCGGCGGCGCACCGGCTTGTCGGAGACCGAGTACGATTCCACGCGCAAGAGGATGAGGCGGGCGCTGCTGCGCCATGGCCTCACTGGGTTGCCATGACGCACCGCCCCGACCAGGCGCTCGAACGCCTGCTGGACGCGCTGGAGGCCGAGGTCGCCGCCGCCCCGGAGGACGAGATCCGGCAGGCCGCCGCCGAGGCCGGGCGCAACGTCTCCACCAGCGCCTGGGATGTCCGCGGGGTGATCCAGCGTGCCGGGACCGCCGTACCTTCGACCGCCCCCGCTGCGCCTGTTCCGCGGCCCTGGCTGCCCCCGCCACGGTGGCACTGACCCGCGGCGACAAACGGTCTGGCGGATGCGGCTCAAGCTGCTAGCCTGCGGCCGCACACCGACACACCGTCACCTACGGAGACACGCATGGAATACCGTCAGCTCGGCGGATCCGGCCTCAAGGTTCCCGTGCTCAGCTTCGGCACCGGCACCTTCGGCGGCACCAACGAGTTCTTTCAGCGCTGGGGCAGCACCGACGTCGCCGAGGCCACTCGCCTGGTCGATCTGTGCCTGGAGGCCGGGGTCAATTTCTTCGACACTGCCAACGTCTACAGCCAGGGCGTGTCGGAGGAGATCCTGGGCCAGGCCCTGAAGGGCCGGCGCGACAAGGTGCTGATCTCGACCAAGGCCACCTTCGGCATGGGCAACGGGCCGAACGATGTGGGCTCGTCACGCCACCACCTGATCCGGGCCTGCGAGGCCAGCCTGAAGCGGCTCGGCACCGACCATATCGACCTCTACTTCATGCACGGCTTCGACGCGATCACGCCGGTCGACGAGACGCTGCGGGCGCTGGACGACCTGACCCGCGCCGGCAAGATCGGCTATATCGGCGCCTCCAACTTCTCCGGCTGGCACCTGATGAAGGCGCTGGCGACGTCGGAGCGGTACGGCCTGGCGCGCTATGTCGCATATCAGGGCTACTATTCGCTGATCGGCCGCGACTACGAGTGGGAGCTGATGCCGCTCGGCCTCGACCAGAAGGTCGGGCTGATGGTGTGGAGCCCGCTCGGCTGGGGACGCCTGACCGGCAAGTTCCGGCGCGGCCAGCCGGCCGGGGCGGGCCGCGTCGCCTCCGGCGGCGATGTCGGCGGGCCGCCGGTCGACGACGAGCACCTGTACGGCGTGGTCGACGCGCTCGACCGGGTGGCGCAGGAGACCGGGAAGTCGATCCCGCAGGTGGCGCTGAACTGGCTGCTGCAGCGGCCGACCGTCGCCAACATCGTGGTCGGCGCCCGCAACGAGGAGCAGTTGAAGCAGAATCTCGGCGCCGTCGGCTGGAACTTGACGGCGGAGCAGGTGGCGCTGCTGGACGATGCCAGCCACCGCACCCCGGCCTATCCCTACTGGCACCAGATCGGCTTCGGCGAGCGCAACCCGAAGCCGACCGCCTGGGTGAAGCGGGAGGGGTAGGAACCACCC
>NZ_JBFRCU010000084.1:0-32427 GCF_052113205.1 Inquilinus sp. YAF38
GTGATGGCCGTGCTCGTCGACAAGAACACCAAGGTGCTGTGCCAGGGCTTCACCGGGGCCCAGGGCACCTTCCACTCCGAGCAGGCGATCGCCTACGGCACCCGCATGGTCGGCGGCGTCACCCCGGGCAAGGGCGGGACCAAGCATCTCGACCTGCCGGTGTTCGACACCGTGGCCCAGGCGGTGGACCAGACCGGGGCCAATGCCAGCGTGATCTACGTGCCGCCGCCCTTCGCCGCGGATGCGATCCTGGAGGCGATCGACGCCGGGATCCCGCTGGTGGTGTGCATCACCGAGGGCATCCCGGTCCTGGACATGGTCAAGGTCAAGCGCGCCCTGGCCGGCTCCGCCACCCGTCTGATCGGGCCGAACTGCCCGGGCGTGATCACGCCGGGCGAGTGCAAGATCGGGATCATGCCGGGCCACATCCACCGCCGCGGCAAGATCGGCATCGTCAGCCGGTCGGGCACGCTGACCTATGAGGCGGTGGCGCAGACCACGGCGGCCGGCCTGGGCCAGACCACCTGCATCGGCATCGGCGGCGACCCGGTGAACGGCACCAGCTTCGTCGACGCGCTGGAGCTGTTCCTGGGCGACCCGGAGACCGAGGGCATCATCATGATCGGCGAGATCGGCGGCGACGCCGAGGTGATGGGCGCCGAGTTCCTGAAGGCCAGCGGCACGACCAAGCCGGTGGTCGGCTTCATCGCCGGCCGCACCGCGCCGCCGGGCCGCCGCATGGGCCATGCCGGCGCCGTGATCTCCGGCGGCCATGACACCGCCGACCACAAGATCGAGGCGCTGAAGGCCGCCGGCATCGCCGTCGCCGACTCCCCCGCATCCCTCGGCAAGACCATGCTCGCGGCGATGAAGGGCTGATCCTTCCTCGCGGGACCTTTTCAAAAACAGCGCCCTTTCCCTTTGCCGTCATTCCCGCAAAAGCGGGAATCTCTTTCCGGTCCAAGCGTGACGAGATCCCCGCTTTCGCGGGGATGACGGGTTGGGGAATGCTGAAACGGTCTCCCTCGCAGCCGAGATTCGGCCCCGACCGGTCCTGCCGGTCGGGGCTTTTTCATGTCCGGATCCCTCGATTCGGACCGTTCGTGCCGGTCACGATGTCGCGTTTGCGTTCTTTGCGTGGGAGATCTGTCGTAATGGCGCCGGAAATTGCCCGTTCCGCGCCCGACATGCCTTTCATCTCTTGGACTTTCGGCGTAGGTTGCGCGCCACTTAGAGCCCCGTCCCACCAGGGACCGCCCGGCCGCGGCGTCAACGCGGCCGCCGACCGCCAGGGAAACGGCCCAAGACCGGCCGTTGAGAATGATGGGTAGCCCGTCGGAACAGAGCTCTTTCCTGTTCGCCCCGAATGCCGATTTCATCGCCGAGCTGCACGAGCGCTATCGCGCCGATCCGGCCTCGGTGGACGAGAGCTGGCGCGCCTTCTTCGCCGGCCTCGGCGAGGGTGAGGCGGAAGCCGACACCGGACCATCCTGGAGCCCGCAGAACGGCGCCATCCCCGCGGTCAGGCTGAACGGCCTGGGCGAGGCCTTCGGGCTGGAGGCGCCGACCGAGGCGCCCGCCAAGGGTGCCAAGCCCGGCAAGGCGCCGGCCGCGCCAGCTGCCGCCGTCGCCCCGGATGCCGACGCGATCCGCCGCGCCGCGCATGACACGCTGCGGGCGATGCAGCTGATCCGTGCCTATCGCGTGCGCGGCCATCTGCAGGCCGATCTCGACCCGCTCGGCCTGTCCGTGCACAACAAACCGCATCCGGACCTCGACCCGGCCACCTACGGCTTCACCGAGGCCGACATGGAGCGGCCGATCTACGTCGCCGGCCAGCTGGGCCTGGACACGCCGACGCTGCGCCAGATCGTGACCCGGCTGCGCGCCACCTATTGCGGCCATATCGGCGTCGAGTACATGCACATCCAGGACCCGGCGATCCGCGCCTGGATCCAGGAGCGGATCGAGACGATCGAGAACCGCACGGAATTCACCCCGGCCGGCAAGCGCGCGATCTATGAGCGCCTGACCGCGGCCGAGACCTTCGAGCGCTTCCTCAACGTCAAGTACACCGGCACCAAGCGCTTCGGCCTGGACGGCGGCGAGGCGATGATCCCGGCGCTGGAGCAGGTGCTGAAGCGCGGCGGGCAGCTGGGCCTCGAGGACGTCGTCGTCGGCATGGCCCATCGCGGCCGCCTGAACACCCTGACCAACGTCATCGGCAAGCCGTTCACCGCGATCTTCTCGGAGTTCCAGGGCAACCCGGCCAACCCCGAGGACGTGCAGGGGTCGGCCGACGTGAAGTACCATCTCGGCACATCGTCCGACCGGGAGTTCGACGACAAGGTCATCCACCTGTCGCTGACCGCGAACCCGTCGCATCTGGAATGCGTCAACCCGGTGGTGGTCGGCAAGGTCCGCGCCAAGCAGACCCAGCGCCGCGACGGGGACCGGACCCGGGTGCTGCCGCTGCTGATCCATGGCGACGCCGCCTTCGCCGGCCAGGGCGTGGTGGCCGAGACGCTGATGATGTCCGACCTGAAGGGCTATCGGGTCGGCGGCACCGTCCATTTCGTCATCAACAACCAGATCGGCTTCACCACCGCGCCGGTCTATTCCCGTTCAGGCCCCTACTGCACCGACGTGGCGCGGACAGTCCAGGCGCCGATCTTCCACGTCAACGGCGACGATCCGGAAGCGGTCGTCCATGCCTCGCGCATCGCCATCGAGTTCCGCCAGGAATTCGGCCATGACGTGGTGGTGGACATGTTCTGCTACCGCCGCTTCGGCCACAATGAGGGCGACGAGCCGGCCTTCACCCAGCCGCTGATGTACAAGACCATCGCCCAGCACGCTTCGGTGCGCGAGCTGTACGCCCGGCAGCTGGTCGAGGAAGGCCTGCTGACGGCCGAGAGCGCCGAGGGCATCGTCCGCGACTTCCAGAAGCATCTGGAGGCGGCGTTCCAGGCCGCCACCTCGTACAAGCCGAACAAGGCCGACTGGCTGGGCGGCGCCTGGTCGGGCCTGACCGCGGCCGTGGGCGACGACCGCCGCGGCGCCACCGCGGCGCCGGACGAGCTGCTGCGCGAGGTCGGCCAGGCCATCAGCACCGTGCCGCAGGGCATCAACGTCAATCCGAAGGTGGTGCGCCAGCTCAAGTCCAAGGCGCAGATGATCGAGTCCGGCCGCGAAATCGACTGGGCGACCGCCGAGGCGCTGGCCTTCGGCACGCTGGTGGCCGAGGGCATCCCGGTGCGGCTGTCCGGCCAGGATTCCGGCCGCGGCACCTTCAGTCAGCGCCATTCGGTGCTGGTCGACCAGGAGACCGAGGAGCGCTACGTCCCGCTGAACCACATCCGCGAGGGCCAGGCGACCTTCGAGGTGCATGACAGCCCCCTGTCGGAATTCGCGGTGCTGGGCTTCGAATATGGCTATTCCCTGGCCGAGCCGATGGCCCTGACGCTGTGGGAGGCGCAGTTCGGCGACTTCGCCAACGGCGCCCAGACCATCATCGACCAGTTCATCTCCTCCGGCGAGCAGAAGTGGCTGCGCATGTCCGGCCTGGTGATGCTGCTGCCGCATGGCTATGAGGGCCAGGGGCCGGAGCATTCCTCGGCCCGGATCGAGCGCTACCTGCAGCAATCGGCCGAGGACAACTGGCAGGTGGTCAACCTGACCACGCCGGCCAACTACTTCCACGCGCTGCGGCGGCAGATGCACCGCGACTTCCGCAAGCCGCTGGTGGTGTTCACGCCGAAGTCGCTGCTGCGCCACAAGGAGTGCGTCTCGACCCTGGCCGATTTCAGCAGCGGCTCGGGCTTCCACCGCGTGCTGGGCGAGACCGCCGAGCTGGTGGCCGGCGAATCGGTGCGGCGGGTCGTGATCTGCTCCGGCAAGGTCTATTACGACCTGCGCAAGGAGCGCGAGGAGCGCGGCCTGAAGGATGTCGCCATCATCCGGCTGGAGCAGATGTTCCCGTTCCCGCGCAAGACGCTGGGCGCCGAGCTGGCGAAGTATCCCAACGCCGAGGTGGTGTGGTGCCAGGAGGAGCCCGAGAATCAGGGCGCCTGGTACTTCGTCGACCGCAAGATCGAGGCCGCGCTGGGCGAGATCAAGCATCGCAGCGCCCGGCCGCGCTATGCCGGCAGGCCCGAGGCCGCGGCCCCGGCCACCGGCCTGCTGCGCCGCCACAACCAGGAACAGGCCAAGCTGGTCGACGAGGCCCTGTCGGCCGGCTGATACCGGAACGCTTGCGCCCCGAACGGACCGGAAGGAATGGAGACTCTATGAGCGTCGAGATCAAGGTGCCCGCCCTGGGTGAATCGGTGTCCGAGGCCACCGTCGCCCGCTGGCTGAAGAAGCCGGGCGACGCCGTGGCCATGGACGAGCCGCTGGTCGAGCTCGAGACCGACAAGGTGACGCTCGAGGTCAACGCCACCGCCGCCGGCGTGCTGGAATCGGTGGCGGCCGAAGAGGGCAGCAACGTCGAGGTCGGCGCCCTGCTCGGCAGCATCGGCGAGGGCAGCGGCGCCCCGGCCAAGCCGGCGGCCAAGGCCGAGGCGGCCAAGCCTGCCGCCGCGCCGGCCGCGGCTCCGGCCAAGGCCAATGGCGGCGAGGCGCCGATCGCCATGCCGTCCGCGGCCAAGATCATCGCCGAGAACAGCCTCGACGCCGGCGCCATCGCCGGCAGCGGCAAGGGCGGGCGCATCCTGAAGGAGGACGCGCAGGCCGCGGCTTCCGGTGGCGCCAAGCCGGCCGCAGCTCCGTCTTCCGGGAGCGTGATCGAGGTTCCCGCCTTCACCCGTCCCGAAAGCGGCCCGCGGCCGAAGAAGGACCGTGAGGAGCGGGTGCGCATGACCAAGCTGCGCAAGACCATCGCCACCCGGCTGAAGCAGGCGCAGAACAACGCCGCCATGCTGACGACCTTCAACGAGGTCGACATGACGGCGCTGATGGCGCTGCGCAACCAGTACAAGGACAGCTTCGAGAAGAAGCACGGCGTGAAGCTGGGCTTCATGTCGTTCTTCCTGAAGGCCTGCATCGTCGCGCTGAAGGAGCTGCCGGCGGTCAACGCCGAGATCGACGGCGACGAGCTGGTCTACAAGAACTACTACGACATCGGCGTCGCCGTCGGCACGCCGAACGGGCTGGTGGTGCCGGTGGTGCGCGACGCCGACGGCCTGACCTTCGCCGAGGTCGAGAAGACCATCGGCGAGCTGGGCCGCAAGGCCCGCGACGGCAAGCTGTCGATGGCCGACCTGACCGGCGGCACCTTCACCATCTCCAACGGCGGCGTCTACGGCTCGCTGATGTCGACGCCGATCCTGAACCCGCCGCAGTCGGGCATCCTGGGCATGCACAAGATCCAGGAGCGGCCGATGGCCGTCGGCGGCAAGGTCGAGATCCGGCCGATGATGTACCTGGCCCTATCCTACGACCACCGCATCATCGACGGGCGCGAGGCCGTGACCTTCCTGGTCCGGGTCAAGGAGTGCCTGGAGGATCCGCAGCGCATCCTGCTCGACATGTGACCTACAGGAAGGGCACGCCGACGCGCCCCTGCGCGTCATGCTACAAAGCACGTGCCCTTCTTCGTTTCGGGAGATGCGTGTGCTCCGTCCTGCCCTTTTCGCCCTGCTGCTGCTCGCCGTCGCAGTGCCGGTCTCGGCCCAGGAGGCCGAGGGATGGGGCACCGGCGCCCATATGGGCACGGCCTATGCCGGGCTGACCAATGCCGACGGCGCCCATCTCGGCGTCTACTGCGCCGAGAACGTCGCGCCGCAGGGCGCCCAGGCGATCCGCACCGGCGCTTATGTGGTGTTCTCGCTGCCGCGCAAGCTGGCCCTGGAGGCAAAACCGGTGCCGGTGACCTTCACCGTCGACGGCAAGGCCACGGCGGTGCCGATGGCCGTCACGGCCGAGGAAGTCGCGACCAGCTTCGACTGGGGCCCGTCCAAGGCCTTCACCACCGACCAGATGAAAGCGCTGGTCGAAAGCCTGCGCCGCGGCAAGACGCTGACCGTCAGCCTGGCCGAGCCCGCGGTGACCGAGCCCTTCACCCTCGCCGGCTCCGGCACCGCGCTGGAGAATATCTTCGACTGCGCGAAACGCTGACCGCGGCGCGATCGGGTGAGAGGAATTTGCCTACTCTACTGTCATGCCCGGGCTTGACCCACGGCTGTCCGGTTGAGGAAAAGCCGCAACCAACACGGGTTTATCTTGGGGTTGAATTCTATTTTACCGTCGTCCTCGGGCTTGACCCGAGGATCCAGGGGCTTTCAAGAGCCGCTCTGGTGGCCCTGGATTGCCGGGTCAAGCCCGGCAATGACAATAAAAGTTTAGTTCAGCGCCTAGATCTGCAACCCGAAAAACTTAACCGGACATCAGTGGCTTGACCCGGGCATCCAGAGGCTGTCGAGACCTTCTGGATTGCCGGGTCAACAAGCGAACAGTGGATTCAGCCTCTTCGCCCGATTGCCCGAGTTCTGAGGCGCCGCGCCGCGCCTTGACTCGAACCAAGCGGACCGGCTAATTACTAGAACGAACGTTCGATCGAGTGCGATGTGTTGGCCGACACCGACAGCAAGCGGGATGCGATCCTGAAGGCGACGCTGGAGCTGGTGGCGGAGCGTGGCTTTCACGACACGCCGATGTCCCAGGTCGCCAAGCGGTCGGGCGCCAGCCCCGGGGTGATCTACCACTACTTCGCCAGCAAGGACGAGCTGATCCGCGACCTCTACAAGGAGGTCAAGGCGGTGAAGGCCCGGGCCATGCTGCAGGGCGATCTCGATGGCGCCTCCCCCAAGGAGGCGTTCAAGCATACCTGGTGCAACGCCTACCAGTTCTACCGGACCCACCGGCTGGAGGCGCGGTTCCTCGAGCAGTACGAGAACTCGCCCTATCACTGCCCGACCGACCTGCAGGAGCTGGCGAAGGAGGACCAGAACTTCGCCATCCTGGCCCGGCGGCTGGGCTTCGTCGACGGCGGCAGTCCGTTCAAGCCACTGCCGACGGACATCGTCTACGACCTGTCCTTCGGCCTCGCCGCGCGCCTCGCGCGGCGGGCCCCGGACGAGCCGCTGGACGACGCGACCCTGGACGACATTGCCGAGGGCTGCTGGCGCGCCGTCGCCCGCAACCCGTGAGTTTTTAAGCGTATTAGATCGAACGTTCGATCTAGAGACCTTCTACCCCAGATCCGCGGCCAACGCGGACAGCCAGCCCCGGCGCGGTGCCCGGTTCCTGCACCGCATCCAAATTGGGACATCGACAATGGTGAAGCTGAACATCAACGGCGCCGACCACGAGCTGGACATCGATCCGCAGATGCCGCTGCTGTGGGCCCTGCGCGACCATCTCGACATGACCGGCACCAAATTCGGCTGCGGCCAGGCCCTGTGCGGCGCCTGCACCGTGCATCTCGACGGCCAGCCGGTGCGGTCGTGCCAGACCTTCGTCGGCGACGTCGGCGAGGGCAAGATCACCACCATCGAGGGCGTCAACGGCAAGGTCGCCGAGGCGGTGCGCGCCGCCTGGACCAAGCTGGACGTGGTGCAGTGCGGCTACTGCCAGTCCGGCCAGATCATGTCGGCCATCGGCCTGCTGAGCCAGACGCCGAAGCCGACCGACGACGACATCGTCTCGGCGATGGACGGCAACATCTGCCGCTGCGGCACCTACCAGCGCATCCGCGCCGCGATCCACGACGCCGCGTCGCAGCTGGCCTGAACCGGAGGGACGACCCATGTTTGCCCAGCCAATCGTCGCCCCGGCCGTGCCCGAGGCCGATCTCGCCAAGCCGAATCGCCGTTCCTTCCTGAAGGGCGCCAGCGCCCTCGGCGGCGCCTTGGTGATCGCGGCCCATCTGCCGCTCGCCCGCCGCGCCATGGCCGCGGCCGGAGACCTGGCCCCCAACGCCTTCGTCCGCGTCGCGCCGGACAGCACGGTCACCGTGCTGATCAAGCAATGCGAGATGGGCCAGGGCGTGACCACCGGCCTGACCACCATCGTCGCCGAGGAGATCGACGCCGATTGGGGCCAGATGCGCTTCGAATTCGCCCCGGCCGATGCCAAGCTTTACAACAACCTCGCCTTCGGCCCGATCCAGGGCACCGGCGGGTCGACCTCGATCGCCAATTCCTGGGACCAGCTGCGCCGTGCCGGCGCCATGGCCCGCGCCATGCTGGTGCAGGCCGCCGCCGCCGAGTGGCAGGTCCCGGCCGGTGAGATCACCGTGCAGAAGGGCGTCGTTGCGCACGCCTCCGGCAAGTCCGCCCGCTTTGGCGAGCTGGCCGGCAAGGCGGCCACGCTGACCCCGCCGGCGGATGTCACGCTGAAGGACCCGAAGGCCTTCACTTTGGTCGGCGGGCATGTGCCGCGGCTGGACACCCCGGCCAAGATCACCGGCAAGGCCGGCTTCTCGATCGACGTCCGCCGGCCGGGCCAGCTGACCGCGCTGGTGGCCCATCCGCCGCGCTTCGGCGGCACGCCGAAGAGCGTCGACGCCGCGGCGGCCAAGCAGGTGCCGGGCGTGGTCGACGTGGTGACCATCCCGACCGGCGTCGCCGTGGTGGCCAGGGACACCTGGTCGGCGATGCAGGGCTGCGAGGCGCTGAAGATCGAGTGGGATGCGGCTGCCGGCGAAGGCCAGTCCACCGATGCGATCATGGCCGGGTACAAGACCATGGCGCAGACGCCCGGCCTGACCGCGGCCAAGCGTGGCGACGCCGCGGCGGCGCTGCAGAAGGCGGCCAAGCTGGTCGAGGTGGAGATCGAGTTCCCCTACCTGGCCCATGCGCCGATGGAGCCGCTGAACGGCGTGCTGGAGCCGACCAAGGACGGCGCCGTGTGGTGGGCCGGGTCGCAGTTCCAGACCGTCGAGCAGGCCACCATCGCCGCCATCCTCGGCCTGAAGCCGGAGCAGGTGACGATCAACTCGACCTACACCGGCGGCTCCTTCGGCCGGCGCGCCACGCCGGACGCCGACTACGCGGCCGAGGCGGCGATGATCGTCAAGGCCACCGGCGCGAAGGCGCCGATCCACCTGATGCGGACCCGCGAGGACGACATGAAGGCCGGCTATTACCGGCCGATGGCGTATCACAAGGTCCGCGCCGGGCTGGACGCGGCCGGGAACGTCAGCGGCTGGGACCATGTCGTGGTCGCCAAGTCGATCATGATCGGCACCTCCTTCGAGGCCTTCGCGGTGAAGGACGGCATCGACGCCACCAGCATCGAGGGCGCGTCGGACACCGCCTATGCCGTGCCGGACCTGACCGCGACGGTGCACAACGCCAAGGAGGGCGTGCCGGTGCTGTGGTGGCGCTCGGTCGGGCACACCCACACCGCCCACGCGGTCGAGACCGTGGTCGACGAGCTGGCCCATGCGGCGGGCAAGGACCCGGTCGCCTTCCGCGCCACGCTGCTGAAGGACCAGCCGCGCCATGCCGGCGTGCTGGCGCTGGTGGCGGAGAAGGCGGGCTGGGGCCAGCCCTTGCCGGCCGGATCTGGGCGCGGCGTCGCCGTGCACCAGTCCTTCGGCACCTACGTCGCCACCGTGGCCGAGGTCTCGATCAAGGACGGTGCCTTGAAGGTGGACCGGGTGGTGGCGGCCGTCGATTGCGGCATCGCGGTCAACCCGGACGTGATCCGGGCCCAGGTCGAGGGGTCGGTCGGCTTCGCCCTCTCCGTCGTCCTGCGCAACAAGATCACGCTCAAGGACGGCGAGGTGGAGCAGGCCAATTTCGACACCTATGAGCCGACCCGGATGTCGGAGATGCCGAAGGTCGAGGTGCACATCATGCCCTCGGCCGAGGCGCCGACCGGCATCGGCGAGCCGGGCGTGCCCGGGCTGGCGCCGGCGATCGGCAACGCGGTCTTCGCCGCCACCGGCCAGCGCCTGCGCTCGCTGCCGCTCGACCTGTCGAAGCTGACCAGCACCTGAGCCGCCAGGCCGGATGACGGATGCGAGGCCCGCCTGGTGCGGGCCTCGTTCTTTTCAGAGCGGGCGCGTTGGAGCCTGCCTGCTGAATCCCCGGCAGGCCCCGCCGAAAGCAAAATGAGTCCCCCCTCCCCTCGCGGGAGGGGGCTAGGGGGAGGAGGTTCGCGCCGCCAGAGACGGCCCGAACTCTGGCGATCAGCCCGTGGCGAAGCCTGCGCATCGCGCATTCGCGCGCGGACGCGCGCAGACCCCTCCCCCTGCCCCCCTCCCGCAAGGGGAGGGGGGACTAAGAGGAAACGGGCGTCGACTGCTCCGAGCCGGCCCCGAGCGCCGCCATCCGGGACGAGATCGCCGCCAGTTCGGCCCGCAGCAGCGGCGTGGCGTGGTCGATGAAGGCGCGCAGCACTGCGTTGCGGCGCGGGACCGGGTGGAACACCAGATGCACCGGGGTCGGGTCCGGCTCGAAGCCGGGCAACAGCGCCACCAGGCGGCCGGCCGCCAGATGGTCGACCACCTGATAGGACAGCACCCGACAGATGCCGCTGCCGCGGATTGCGGCGTCGATGGCCGTGGCGGCGCTGTTGAGGACGATGCGCGGCTCGAGCGCGACCGGGGTCGTGCGGGGGCGCCCCGCGGACCGATCGGTGAAGCGCCACAGCTCACGGCCGCCGCCCTCCTCCGCGCCGATGCAGATGAGGCGGGCCAGCGCCGCCGGCTGCTCCGGCGCGCCGCATCGCTCGAGATAGGACGGGGCGGCGCAGGTCAGCTTGCGCACCTCGCCGAGCCGGACCGCGACGATGCCGGAATCGGGCAGCGGCGCCAGCCGGACGGCGACATCCACGCCTTCATCGACCAGATTCACCACCCGGTTCAGCAGCAGCAGCCGCGCCCGCACCGCGGGGTGGCCGGCCAGAAAGCCTTCCAGCACCGGCATCACCTTCAGCCGTCCGAACAGCTCCGGCGCGGTGATGCCGATGGTGCCCTCCAGCCGGCCGGCCTCGGGGTTCCGCTCCGCCTGCTCCAGCTCGGCCAGGACGCTGCGCCAGATCGCGACATGGCGCTCGCCGCCGGCGGTCAGCCGCAGGGCCCGGGCATTCCGGTGCAGCAGCCGCTCGCCCAGCCTGGCCTCCAGCGTCGCGATCGCCCGGGTGACGGTCGCCGGCGACCGCCCCAGGGCGCGAGCCGCAGCGGCGAGCGACCCCTGGTCCACCACCGCCAGGAAGATGGCCATGGCATCGAGCCGGTCCATGATTTCAGATCCTGCAACCTCAGATTGCCAATATGCCAACTTATTGCAGAAACGGAAACGTCCTACATCGGCTTCGACCACAATGCGCGAGGCGATGATGATACGGCACCTGGGCAGGCGATCCCTGCTGGCCCTTCTCGGCGGGCTTGGCCTGCTTCCCGCCGCCGCGCAGGCGGCCGGCCTGCGCCCGGCGGCCCGGACTTCCGTTTCGGAAAAGGAGAGCACCATGACCGTTCGATACGGGACGAAGCAGGTCGGCAACGTGTCGGTCTTCTACCGCGAGGCCGGGCCGGCCGACGCGCCGGTGCTGCTGCTGCTGCACGGCTTCCCGACCGCCAGCCACATGTTCCGGGACCTGATCCCGCTGCTGGCCGACCGCTATCGGGTGATCGCGCCCGACCTGCCGGGCTTCGGCAACACCGTCGCGCCGCCGCGCGCCGCCTTCGAGTACAGCTTCGACCGGCTGGCCGAGGTGATCGGCGGCTTCACCGACGCCATGCGGCTGACACGCTATGCCCTCTACATCTTTGATTACGGCGCCCCTGTCGGCTTCCGGCTGGCGCTGCAGCATCCGGAGCGGATCAGCGCCATCATCAGCCAGAACGGCAACGCCTATATCGAGGGGCTGAGCGCTGAGTGGGGCCCATGGCAAGCCTATTGGCGCGAGCCCACCGCCGAGCACCGCGAGGCCTGCCGCGCCTCGCTGACCGACGAGGCGATCCGCTTCCAGTACCAGCACGGCGCGCCGGCCGACCTTCTGTCGCCAGACGGCTATACCCTGGACCGCCAGTACATGCGGCGGCCGGAGGCGCAGGAGATCCAGCTGGACCTGATCCTGAGCTACCGCACCAATGTGGAGCGCTACCCGGAGTTCCAGGCCTATTTCCGCCGGCACCGGCCGCCGCTGCTGGCCGTCTGGGGCAAGAACGACGCGTTCTTCATCCCGCCGGGGGCCGAGGCCTATAAGCGCGACCTGCCGGATGCCGAGATCCATTTCGTCGATGCCGGCCATTTCGCGCTGGAGACCCATCACGCCGAGATCGCCGGCCTGATCCGGGACTTCCTGGGACGGCAGAAGGCCTGACCGCCCGGCCCATCACCGCGACTGCCGCGGCAATTCGCACCTGACCCGCGCGGCGAAACCGGCTAAAACCGCGCCGCGCGGCTGCGGCCCACCCCGGGCCGGCGAGAGCCGCGCCGGACCAGCGTGATGGGCTACGTCGTCAAAGAGATCTTCAAGACCCTGCAGGGCGAAGGCCGCCATGCCGGGCGCGCCTCGGTGTTCTGCCGCTTCGTCGGCTGCAACCTGTGGACCGGCCGCGAGCAGGACCGGGCCGAGGCGGTGTGCCGGTTCTGCGACACCGACTTCCTGGGCACCGACGGTCCGGGCGGCGGCCGCTTCGGCACGGCCGAGGCGCTGGCCGCGGCGATCGAGGCGTGCTGGGACGGCGCGGAGGCGGAGCGCTTCGTCGTCTTCACCGGCGGCGAGCCGCTGCTGCAGATCGACCGCGACCTGCTGGACGCGATCCATGCCCGCGGCTTCAGCGCCGCGGTCGAGACCAACGGCACCATCGAACCGCCGGCCGAGTTGGACTGGATCTGCGTCAGCCCCAAGGCCGGCGCCCCCTTGGCCGCACGAAGCGGCGACGAGCTGAAGCTGGTCTATCCCCAGCCCGGGCTGCTGCCCGAGGCGGTGGCGGAGCTCGACTTCAGCCATTTCTGGCTGCAGCCGATGGACGGGCCTGACCGCATCGCCAACACCGAGGCCGCGGTCGCCTACTGCCTGTCGCACCCGCAATGGCGGCTGAGCCTGCAGACCCACAAGCTGATCGGGATTCCATGAGGATCACCCAGGCCTTCACCTTCGAGGCGGCGCACCGGCTGCCGAACGTGCCGGCAACGCATCGCTGCCACCGGATGCATGGCCATTCCTATCGGGTCGAGCTGCGGCTGGAGGGGGCGGTGGATCCCGAGACCGGCTTCGTCGTCGATTTCTTCGATGTCGAGGCCGCCTTCGCGCCGATCCTGGCCCGGCTGGACCATCACTGCCTGAACGAGATCGAGGGTCTGGCGAACCCGACGGCCGAGCACATCGCGATCTGGATCTGGGACCGGGTGCGGCCGGCGCTGCCGCTGCTGGCCGCCGTCGCCGTCTACGAGACGCCGAACTGCTGGGCCGAATACGATGGCCGGTGACCAGGGCGAGAGGGGCGCGGCCGAGGGCGCGCTGGTGCTGTTCTCCGGCGGGCAGGATTCGGCCACCTGCCTGGCCTGGGCGCTGGAGCGCTTCGGCCGGGTTGAGACCGTCGGCTTCGACTACGGCCAGCGGCACCGGGTCGAGCTGGACGTCCGGCCCGTTGTCCTGGAGTCGATGCGCAGCCGCTTCCCGGACTGGGCCGGGCGGCTGGGCGACGACCACATGCTGGACCTCGGCGTGCTGGGCCAGGTCAGCGACACGGCGCTGACCCGCGATGTCGAGATCGCGATGCAGGATAACGGCCTGCCCAACACCTTCGTGCCCGGCCGCAACCTGGTGTTCGTGACCTTCGCCGCCGCCCTGGCCTATCGCCGCGGCCTGCGCCACCTGGTGGTGGGAGTCTGCGAGACCGACTATTCCGGCTATCCGGACTGCCGCGACGACACCATGAAGGCGATGCAGCTGGCGCTGAACCTGGGCATGGAGACCCGCTTCGTCCTGCACACGCCGCTGATGTGGATCGACAAGGCCGAAACCTGGCGCCTGGCCGACTCCCTGGGTGGCGCGGCGCTGGTCGAGCTGATCCGCGACGAGACCCACAGCTGCTATCGCGGCGACCGCAGCCGGTCGCATGACTGGGGCCGCGGCTGCGGCGAATGCCCGGCCTGCGACCTGCGCGCCGAGGGCTGGCGCCGCTATCGCGACCCCAGCCCGCCGGCCGCCTAGAACCCCATTTCGAGCGACTACAGCACGAAGTCGCCGGCGGTCAGGGCATGGTCGGACTGGACGATGATGATCGAGTCCTGGGTCTTGTCGCCATTGATGTCGAGATAGACACCCTGCGTGCCGCCGCCGAAATCGACCACCCGGACTTCCCCGGCATGGCCGGTGAAGCCGCCGGTGCCGAAGCTGAAAGCGGTGTCGCCGTTAACCTCGTTGCCGTCGGCATCGATCCCCGAAAGGTCGATCCGGTCGCCGGTGGTGAAATCCGAGATCGTGTCCCGGCCGGCCGCCGCCACCGTGCTGTCGGCCGCGCTGGCGTAGACGAAGCCGTCATTGCCCGCCCCGCCCTTCAGCGCATCGGCCCCGAGACCGCCGCGGAGCGAGTCTGCGCCGCCATTGCCCCACAGCGTGTTGGCCCCGGCATCGCCGGCGAGCGTGTCGGATTGGGCCGAGCCGTAGACCTGCTCGATCCCGGCCAGGGTGTCGCCCTGGGCGTCGCCGCCGACGCCAGTGCCGAGCCCAAGGTTGACGGTCACCCCGACCGCGCTGGTGGTGTAGTAGGCGGTGTCGATGCCGGCGCCGCCGACCAGCACGTCGGCACCGCCCCGGCCTTCGAGGATGTCGTTGCCCGCGCCGCCGTCGAGCGTGTTGATGCCGGCGCTGCCGGTCAGGCTGTCGTTCAGGCCGGAGCCGGTCAGGGCCTCGATCTCGAACAGCTTGTCACCCTGGGCGTCGCCGCCGGCGCCGAGACCCGAGATCAGGGAGACGATCACCGCCGCCGCCGAGGTCGAATAATCCGCCGTGTCGACGCCGTCGCCACCCTTCAGCACATCGGCACCGAGGCCGCCGCGGAGCGTGTCGCCGCCGATCATGCCCCACAGCGTGTTGGCCCCGGCATCGCCGATCAGGGTGTCGGCTTGTGCCGAGCCCAGAACCTGCTCGATCCCGGCCAGGGTGTCACCCTGGGCGTCGCCGCCGACGCCGGTGCCGAGCGTGAGGTTGATCGTCACCCCGGCCGCACTGGCGGTGTAGTAGGCGGTGTCGATGCCGGCCCCGCCGATCAGCACGTCGGCACCGCCGCGGCCCTCGAGGATGTCGTTGCCGTTGCCGCCGTCGAGCGTGTTGACGCCGGCGCTGCCGGTCAGATTGTCATCCAGGCCGGAGCCGATCAGGGTCTCGATCTCGAACAGCTTGTCGCCCTGGGCGTCGCCGCCCGCGCCGAGACCCGAGACCAGGGTGACGGTCACCGCGGCCGCCGAGGTCGAATAATCCGCCGTGTCGACGCCGTCGCCGCCCTTCAGCACATCGGCCCCGAGGCCGCCACGGAGGGTGTCGTTGCCGCCATTGCCCCACAGCGTGTTGGCCGCGGCATCGCCGGTCAGGGTGTCGGATTGGGCCGAGCCCAGGATCTGCTCGATCCCGGCCAGGGTGTCGCCCTGGGCGTCGCCACCGACACCGGTGCCGAGCCCGAGGTTGACGGTCACCCCGGCCGTGCTGGCGGTGTAATAGGCGGTGTCGATGCCGGCGCCGCCGATCAGCACATCGGCACCGCCCCGGCCCTCGAGGATGTCGTTGCCGTTGCCGCCGTCGAGCGTGTTGACGCCGGCGCTGCCGGTCAGATTGTCATCGAGGCCGGAGCCGGTCAGGTTCTCGATGCCGACCAGCACGTCGCCCTGGGCATCGCCGCCGGTGCCGGTGCCGGAGACCAGGGTGACCTTCACCGCGGCCGCCGAGGTCGAATAATCCGCCGCGTCGATCCCGGCAAGGCCATCGATGTGGTCGGCGCCGATGCCGCCCCTGAGCGTGTCGTTGCCGGCCGTGCCGACCAGCGTGTCGTTGGAGTCGATGCCGGAAACGGTGACCGTGACCGTCGCAGTCCCGCCCCCGGCCAGGGTGTAGGTGAAGCTGTCCGTCGCCGAAAGGTTGGCGGCGCCGGAGCCCGCCGCGGGCAGGGCGTCGAAGGCGTGGTTCGGGTCATAGACGAAGGTGCCGCCCGCATTGAGCGTCAGATGCGCGCCCGAGGCGAGCGTGATCATGACGCCGACCGACGCCGGGGTACCGTTCACCGCGGCCACGGCGAGCAGGGAATCTATGTCGCTGTCCGCGCCGGAGCCGTTATCGGCGAAGACGCTCCCGGTCGTGATGGCGGTGGCTTCGCCGGTCGCGAAGGCGTCGGCCTGAGCGATCCCCGGATCGTCGACCGCGGCGACGCCGACATTGAAGGTGCCGGTGGTGATGCCGCCCTGGCCGTCGGACAGGGTATAGGTGACGACATCCGGGCCGTTGGCATTGGCGTTCGGCGTGTAGACCAGGTTGCCGTTGACGTCGAGCGCGACGCCGCCGTGCAGGGCCGAGCCGCCGGTCAGGGCGACAGTGCCGCCGTCGACGTCGCTGGCGCCGGCGAGGATCAGGGTCTTGGCGACGGTGAGCGGGGTGTCCTCGTTGGTGCTCTGGTCGGCGACGCTGCCGGCGTTCGGATCGTCGTTCACCCCGGTGATGGTCATGGTGACGGTCGCGGTGCTCTGCACCCCGGCGGCGTCCTGCATCGTATAGGTGAAGCTGTCGGTCGTCGTGGCGCCGGCGGCCAGGCTCTGGAAGGCCGTGCCCGGGTCGTAGACCACGTTGCCGGCGACGATGCTGACCGACCCCACCGCGCCCGTGCCGTCGACCGACACCAGCGTCTTGGTGTCGCCGGCATCCGGATCGGTGTCGTTGGCGAGCAGGCTGGCCGCCGTCAGGGTGACGGCGCTGCCGTCTTCCTGTGCGCTGCCGGTATCGGCGACGGCCGTGGGCGCGTGGTTCGCCGTGTAGGTGCCGGAGCTGTCGATGATGGTTTCGAGGCCCTGCGAGAACAGCTGTGTGCGCTGTGCCTCGCTGAAGGCGGCGCCGGTCAGGGCGACGCTGTCGTTGGTCCCCGCCCCCTGGATCACCAGCGCGGTGGCGATGCTGCCGGTGGTGAAGGCGGTGCCGGCGACGTTGGTCGTGGTGATCTGCTCGATGCTGGTCAGGGTCTTGCCGGTGAGGTCGAGCGTGGCGGCGCTGGTGGTCAGAGTGTCGGTGCCGGCCCCGCCGTCCAGGGTGGTCACGCCGCCGAGGCCACCGGCGCCGGCGGAGAAGATGTCGGTGCCGCTGCCGGTCCGGATGATCTCGATCGCGGTCAGCGTGTCGGTGCCGACGCCCGTTCCCGACACCGTCCCGGCGGACAGGTTGACCGCCAGCGCGTCGGTCGAGGCCGCATAGGTGACGGTGTCGGTGCCGGCGCCGCCGCTGAAGGCGTTGTTGAAGGTGTTGGTGACATTCGCGGTGACAGTGTCGGCCAGGGCGGTGCCGATGATGTTCTCGATGCTGGTGAGCGTGTCGGTGTTGCCGAAGCTGTCGGTCGCGGTGTTGGTGGCAGCGTCGAGGTTGACCGTGACGGCGAGGGTGCCGCCGTCCTGGCTGTAGTCGGCCGTGTCCGTGCCGCCATTGCCATTCAGCGTATCGTTGTGCTGGCCACCGACCAGAACATCGTTGCCCACACCACCGTTGAGCTGGTCGATGCCGAGACCGGCCATAAGCGTGCTGCCGGTGGCGGCGGCGGTGAGCGTGTCGTGGCCGGCGCCGGTCTTGACGATCTCGATCGAGGTCAGGGTGTCGGTGCCGATGTCGAAGTTCCCGTTGGCCGTGCCGGTGGCCAGATTGACCGTCAGGTCGAGGAAGCTCCCGGCCGCCGAATAATCGACCGTGTCGATGCCGGCGCCGCCGTCGAAGCTGTTGGTCGTCTGTGGGACGAAGATGTTGGTGGCGCCGACGATGACGTCGTTCAGCCCGGTGCCGATGACGTTCTCGATGCTGACGAGCGTGTCGGTGTTGCCGAAGCTGTCGGTCGCGCTTCCGGCGGCGAGGTTCACCGTGACGGCGCCGCTGCCGCCATCCTGGCCGTAGTCCGCCGTGTCGGTGTCGTTACCGCCATTCAGCGTGTCATTACCGGCGCCACCGACCAGCGTATCGTTTTGGTTCTCGCCGTTGAGAAGGTCGCTTCCATCGCCGCCGAACACGAGATCATCGCCGTCTCCGGCGTTGATCGTGTCGTTGCCGGTGCCGATGGGGGAGGTCGTCGACCCGCCATAGATCGTGTCGGCGAGGCTGGTTCCAGCGATCGTCTGGTCCGAAGAGTTCCCGAAAATCGTCGCCATGACGAATGACTTCTCCAAAGCAATTGTGGCAGCGGATACGGCAGGACTGCCGGCGGCCCTCCGCACGTTCAGCCGCGGCCCGCCCGTCGGGCAGGTGAATAGCTTCAGAGGATTCTGCCGACGCGCAGACAGGATTTGGAAGATGAAGACGTCGTTTTCGGCGTCAGTGCCGATGACCGTCGCAGGGACAGCCGACCGTAACTCAGTCCATCGATCGGAATTCGAAGCCCATTGGCATTCTTCTCCGCAGCACCGATGATTTCCCGCCGCCATGGGATTTTAGTTCAAGACCCAAAGGAGCTATTCCGAATTCGAGAGGCAGTTTCGGAATATAAACGTAGAATTCATCTTGCTTTTTATTTATCTCATAAAATGCTATTCGAGGTCAATCGCCCCCAAATGGGTCGCCTTCTGCCAAGTCGAGGCGAACGACATGGCGCGAGCCATCGGGAGCCGTCTGGCGGCGCCCCTCCTATCCCGCGGCTTCGGCCACCAGCCAGTCGCGGAAGGCGGCACGCAGCGGGTCCGGCCGGTCGGCCAAAGGTTGGGCCAGGAAATAGCCGCGCTGGGTGCGATAGGGGCTCGACAAGCAGGCGACGAGCTGGCCGGCGGCCAGCAGGTCGTCGACCAGCGGCCGCCAGCCCAGCGCCACGCCCTGCCCGGCCAGCGCCGCCTGCAGCACCAGCGGGTAGTTGTTGAAGCGTAGCGACCGGCCGCGCGGCGCGCCCTCCACCCCCTGGCCGCGGAACCAGCCGGGCCAGTCGAGCCAGCGGGCCGGGTCCGGGCTGTCGAGATGCAGCAGCGGCTGGCCCAGCAGGTCGGCCGGCGCGGCGAGGCGCGGCAGCCGGGCCAGCATCGCGGGGCTGCAGATCGGCACGACGCTTTCCGGGAACAGCCGGTCGACCGTGCAGCCGGGCCAGCGCCCCGGCCCGAAGGCGACCACAGCGTCGACGGCACGGTCGCGCGGGTCGAGCACGTCCTGGCTGGCCAGAATACGGATCTCGACCCCGCCCAGCGCCGTGCGCAGCCGCTCCAGCCGCGGCAGCAGCCAGTAGGTGGCGAAGGCGAAATCGGTGGCGACGGTGAGCCCGCCGGGGTCGCGCGCCTGCCGGATCTCCGCCGCCGTGTCGGCGATGGCGTCGAGCGACCGGGTCACCACCTGCAGCAGCCGCTCCCCCTCAACGGTCAACGCCACGCCGCGATGCAGCCGCCGGAACAGGGCGGTGCCCAGCCGCGCCTCCAATGCGGCGATCTGATGGGAGACGGCCGGCTGGGTGGCCCCGAGCTCACGCGCCGCGGCACTGAAATTCGACAGCCGCCCCGCGGCCTCGAAGGCCAGGAGCGCCGGCATCGGCGGCAGGTCACGACGTCGGGTTGCCATAAACAGGGATAATAGCTGCATGAATGGCCGAGGTCTTCACCATCCTGCCGGCCGCGCCCCACCCTGTCTGCTCGAACAGATAAAACAGGGAGAGGCCCATCGTGGCTGCTGCGGCGCGACGCCCGAACATCCTGATCCTGATGGCAGACCAGTTGACCCCCTTCGCCCTGCCGGCCTATGGCAATGCCGTGGTGCAGGCGCCGGTGATGGCGGCGCTGGCGCGCGACGGGGTGGTGTTCGACGCTGCCTATTGCAACAGCCCGCTGTGCGGCCCGTCCCGCGCGGTGTTCATGTCCGGCCGGCTGCCCTCGGCGATCGGCGCCTATGACAACGCCGCCGAGTTCCCCTCCGACATCCCGACCTTCGCCCACGCGCTGCGGACGCTGGGCTACCGCACCATCCTGGCCGGCAAGATGCATTTCTGCGGCGCCGACCAGCTGCACGGCTTCGAGGAGCGGCTGACCACCGACATCTACCCGGCGGATTTCGGCTGGACCCCGGACTGGGACCGACCGGAGGCGCGGCCGAGCTGGTACCACAACATGTCCTCGGTGCTCGACGCCGGCCCCTGCATCCGCACCAACCAGCTGGATTTCGACGACGAGGTGGTGTTCGCGGCCGAACGCCGCCTGTACGACCTGGCGCGGAGCGGCCCAGGCGCCTCCGACCGCCAGCCCTTCTGCATGACGGTGTCGCTGACTCATCCGCACGACCCCTTCGCCGTGCCGGAGCGGTACTGGGCCCTGCATCGCCACGAGGACATCCCGCTGCCCGAGGATGCGCCGGCCGACGACCCGCATTCGCGCCGGCTGCGCGCGGTGTGCGAGCTGGACCGGACGCCGATCACGCCTGAGCAGACCCGCCGCGCCCGACGCGCCTATTACGGCGCCATCGCCTATGTCGACGAGCAGTTCGGCCGGGTGATGGAAGCGCTGCGCCGCACCGGCCTGGCCGAGGACACGGTCACCATCATCCTGTCCGACCATGGCGAGTTCCTGGGTGAGCGCGGCCTCTGGTACAAGATGAGCTTCCTGGAGGGCGGCAGCCGCATCCCGCTGATCGTGCATGCGCCCGGCCGGTTCGCCCCGCGCCGGGTCGGCGCCGCCGTGTCCTCCGCCGACCTGCTGCCGACCCTGGTCGATCTGGCCACGCCGGAGGGTGCGCCGGCTCATCCGACCCCGCTGGACGGACGGAGCCTGCTGCCGCATCTGGCCGGCACCGGCGGGCACGACCTGGTGCTGGGCGAATACCTGGCCGAGGGCGCAGTGGCGCCGATCGTGATGATCCGCCGCGGCGGCTGGAAGTTCATCCACAGCCCGGCCGATCCCGACCAGCTCTACGATCTCACGGCCGATCCCGGCGAGCGGGTGAACCGTGCCGCCGACCCGGCCGAAGCTGCCCGCGTCGCCGCCTTCCGGGCGGAGGTGGCGGCGCGGTGGGACCTGCCGCGGCTACGCGAGCAGGTCCTGGAAAGCCAGCGGCGGCGGCACTTCGTGGATGCGGCGCTGCGCCGGGGCGTCCTGCATGGCTGGGACTGGCAGCCGCGGCAGGACGCCACCCGGCAATACATCCGCAACCACATGGATCTCGACGACCTGGAAGCCGCCGCCCGGTTCCCGCGCGTCACGCGCGGCCATGACGCCGATAGGGACGACAACAACAGGGAGACCGAATCATGGCGCGCCTCATCGCCCTTGCCCTGACCGGGCTGCTGCTGGCGGCCACGCCCGCCGCCGCGGCCGATCCCGACGCTTGCGCCACCGTGCGCATGTCGGATCCGGGCTGGACCGACATCACCTCGACCAACGGCGTGCTCGGCACGCTGCTGGAGCCGCTGGGCTACACCCAGAAGGTGGAGACCCTGGCCCCGCCGGTCACCTTCGAAAGCCTGAAGAACAGCCAGATCGACGTCTTCCTCGGCAACTGGATGCCGGCGCAGAGTCGCTTCATCGAACCGCTGACGGCGGAGAAGGCGATCGAGGTGATCCGCCCGAACCTGGACGGCATCCGCTTCACCCTCGCGGTCCCGGCCTATGTCGCCGAGGCGGGGGTGAAGGATTTCGCCGATCTGGCCAAGCATGCCGACAAGTTCGACAAGAAAATCTACGGCATCGGGCCCGGAGCGCCAGCGAACCAGAACATCCAGAAGATGATCGACGCCAAGGATTTCGGCCTGGACGGCTGGACCCTGGTCGAATCGAGCGAGCAGGGCATGCTGAGCCAGGTGGACCGGGCGGTGCGGCGAAACGAGTGGATCGCCTTCCTGGCCTGGGAGCCGCATCCGATGAACGCGAAGTACCCGATCGCCTATCTCAGCGGCGGCGACGCCTATTTCGGCCCGAATTACGGCCGCGCCACCGTCTACACCGTGACGAGGCGAGACTTGTCGAAGAATTGCCCCAATCTCGCCCGGCTGCTGTCACAGCTGACGTTCACGGTCGATATGGAAAACCAGATCATGGGGATTCTGGGCGACGGGGCGGACGGCAAGGCAGCCGCCGCGCAGTATCTCAAGGCTCACCCCGATCTTCTGTCCGGCTGGCTGGCCGGCGTGACCACCCGCGACGGGCAGGATGGCCTCACCGCCGTCCGCGCCGCACTGAACCAGGGCTGAAGGAGGCCCGTAGCGCATGTGGACCCAGATCCGGGACTGGATCGAGCATCTGTTCAAGCCGCGCTATCGCCCGGAGCGGCACTACATGCGCGGCCGGCAGTCGCGCTGAGGCGTCTGTCGCCCTGAGGGCGGCAGACTCGTCAACAAACAACCCGTCATGGCGAGCCCCGAAGGGGCGTGGCCACCCAGGCCGCTCGCACCCGGCCTCCTGGATGGCCACGGCGCTGCGCGCCTCGCCATGACGGTTTTGGATGAGCGACAGGTGAGACGAACCCCGCCGCCCGGATGCAGCCTCAGGCGTCTCAGCCCTTGATGAAGGCCAGCAGGTCCGGGTTCAGCTCATCGGCATGGGTGGTCAGCATGCCGTGCGGGAAGCCCTTGTAGACCTTCAGCGTACCCTGCTTCAGCAACTTGACCGAGAGCAGCGCCGAATCGGCGATCGGCACGATCTGGTCGTCGTCGCCATGCAGCACCAGCACCGGCACCGCGATCGCCTTCAGATCCTCGGTGAAGTCGGTCTCCGAGAACGCCTTGATGCAGTCGTACTGCGCCTTGGCGCCGCCGATCATGCCCTGGCGCCACCAATTGCCGATGACGCCCTGGGAGACCTTCGCGCCCGGCCGGTTGAAGCCGTAGAACGGGCCCTCCGGGATGTCGCGGTAGAACTGCGCCCGGTTGGCGGCGAGGGCCTGGCGAAAGCCGTCGAACACCTCGAGCGGCAGGCCGCCGGGGTTCTTCTCCGACTTCACCATCACCGGGGGCACGGCGCCGACCAGCACCGCCTTGGCCACCCTGCCGTTGCCGCCATGCCTGGCGACGTAGCGCGCCACCTCGCCGCCGCCGGTCGAATGGCCGATATGGACGGCACCCTTCAGGCCGAGATGCTCGAACAGCTGGGCCGCGTCCGAGGCGTAGGTGTCCATCTCGTTGCCGGTGTCGGTCTGGCTCGACCGGCCGTGGCCGCGCCGGTCATGGGCGACGACGCGGTAGCCCTGGCCCAGGAAGTACAGCATCTGGGCGTCCCAATCGTCGCTGCTGAGCGGCCAGCCATGGTGGAACACGATCGGCTGCGCGTCGCGCGGGCCCCAATCCTTGTAGAAAATGCTGGTGCCGTCCTTGGTCGCGAACAATCCGCTGCTCATGATGCTGTCTCCCGATGCTGGGCGTGAAGGCGCGGCGCCGGTCTGCGCCAGCGAAGAATGCGGCAAGGCCGCCGCGGCGGCGAGTCCAACCCCCGCCGCCAGGACGAGCCGGCGCGAAATTCCGTCGGTCCCGTGCTCGCTGTGATCCATCTGCGACTCCTTTGATATCGCGATAATCGTTATTGCGATAAATATCGAACTACCCGATCCGTCCGGCTGCGTCCAGATAATCTTTATCGCGATATCAATTTCCGTGATAAATATGATCGCACATCAGGAACAGGAGGGCGCCGCATGCCCCTGCCGACGGACCGCCCGCTCGCGCTCGACGAGCAGATCTGCTTCACGCTGTACCGCACCGCCATGTCCATCAACCGGACCTACAAGCCGATGCTGGACGAGATGGGCATCACCTATCCGCAATACCTCGTGCTGAACGTGCTGGGCGAGGAGGACGGCCGGACGATCGGCATCATCGCCGCCCGCCTCACCCTCGATTCGAGCACGATCACGCCCCTGGTGAAGCGGATGGAGGCGGCCGGGCTGGTGCAGCGGCGGCGCAGCCCGGACAATGAGCGCGAGGTCCAGGTCCGGCTGACCGAGGCCGGCCGCGCCCTGTTCGTCCGCAGCCAGTGCCTGGGCGAGGCGCTGCTGGCGCGCTCCGGCCTGACCCTGCCGCAGCTCGACGCCCTGAACCGCCAGATCCAGTCGCTGACCGCCGCCTTGGACGGCCATCTCGGCCGGCCGGAGTGAACTGGCATCTTTTGCTTCGACATCGCGGGCCAAAGCCTCCGCGAGGGTGATCGTGACGACGGCTTGCGGTCGTCACGATGCTGACCATCTTCACGATGACCGCTTGAGTACGCCAACGCCCTCCGCGGACTGACCCAACTCAAAACTATTGACTTCCGGAATAAGATGGAGAAATTTCGATAATCTTGAATTTCATTCTTTATTGAAAAATGGTCGATTTTCCTGTTCTAGCAAAATTTGATGGCGATGAAGCGACGAGGCATCGCCTGCCAGCCTACGAAGCCGCAAACTCTCTTGTTGGCATATCGAGATCGTTCGTTATTGTAAATCACTTCCTCGTAACGGGCGAGGTAAGGAAGCGGACTCCATATGTAGACGATATTGCGGTTTATTATGAGCCTCCAAGAAAAGGAAGCCTTGAGGCACTATTCAGTTTTGTTGTTGAGAATCCAATAGAAAGCACAATTGCCGGGACAATCGCGTTAAATGTTGTATCAAACTATGTATTTGAATTGCTAAAATACACTTGGAATGTTGCATGCGGAAAATCTGAACTTGCGGACGTACCAAAGATTATTTCAAGGAGCAGACGACCGCCGATGCAAGGTGATCTTGATGCTTTGGTCGACGCTATAGAACCAGCTGCAAGGCAAGCCCATACCTCCATTGGCCGCGGCGCGCGGGATATCACCATCATTGTGGGAAACAACAACACAGTCACTAAACTAGATAAGAATACCGCAGATTACCTTTCATCAGCATATCCGCAAAACGAAAAGCTAATAGAGGGAAGCATTGGATCATTCAATGCAAACCAAAAATCTGGAAGCATTTTTGATTACGAATTGGGAAAGCTAGTGAGATTTTATGTCGATAAAAACTCAGATTACATGACCATAAGATCGATCACAGAAAGCCTCGACAAGTACGCTAAGCAAGAGTGGAGCAGAATTCGTGCAAGGGTAATTCCGATCGTCGTCGCTGACGGCAGAACCAAACGCTACCAACTAGTCTACGCTAGACCCATGCCTGCGCCGCAGCCGTGAGCGGCACATATCGCCGCTAAATGGCAGATGCCCGCTCGACGCAGTTGCGGTGCCGCGCCCGCTCATGCAGTTTGCGGCCAACCTTCCGGCAAGCTGAGTGCGAGCGATGACCGAACCCGCAGCCACCTATGACCTGATCGTGATCGGCGCCGGCCCCGGCGGCTATGTCGCCGCCATCCGGGCCGCCCAGCTGGGGCTCAAGACCGCCTGCGTCGAGAAGATGCCGACGCTGGGCGGTACCTGCCTGAACATCGGCTGCATCCCGTCCAAGGCGCTGCTGCACGCGTCGGAAAAGTTCGAGGAGGCCGGCCACGCCTTGGCCGCCTTCGGCATCAAGGTGGCGGGGGTCGAGCTCGACCTGCCCGGCATGATGGGCCACAAGACCAAGGTGGTGAAGGCGAATGTCGACGGCGTCGACTTCCTGTTCAAGAAGAACAAGATCGACCGGCTGCTCGGCCACGCCCGCTTCACCGCGAAGGACCGGATCGAGGTCGAGGGCAAGACCTACGCCGCCAAGGCCTTCGTCATCGCCACCGGCTCCGACTCGACGCCGCTGAAGGGCGTCGAGGCCGACGAAACCCGCATCGTCACCTCGACCGGCGCGCTGTCGCTGCCGGAGGTGCCGAAGCATCTGGTGGTGATCGGCGGCGGCGTCATCGGGCTCGAGCTCGGCTCGGTCTGGTCCCGCCTCGGCGCCAAGGTGACGGTGGTGGAGTTCCTCGACCGCATCCTGCCGACCAATGACGGCGAGGTGTCGAAGCAGATGCAGCGCATCCTGGCCAAACAGGGCATGACGTTCAAGCTGAGCTCGAAGGTCACCGGCGCGCAGAAGACCGACACCGGCGTGACCCTGACCGTGGAGCCGGCCAAGGGCGGCGCCGCCGAGACCATCGAGGCCGATTACGTGCTGCTGTCGATCGGCCGCCGGCCCTACACCGAGGGCCTCGGCCTGGACGCCGCCGGCGTGGAGCTGGACGAGCGCGGCCGGGTCAAGACCGACAAGCACTTCCGCACCAATGTCGAGGGCATCTACGCCATCGGCGACGTGATCGCCGGCGCGATGCTGGCGCACAAGGCCGAGGATGAGGGCGTTGCGGTGGCCGAGATCCTGGCCGGCCAGGCCGGCCACGTGAACTACGACGCGATCCCGAGCGTGGTCTACACCTGGCCCGAAGTGGCCTCGGTCGGCCGCAGCGAGGAAGAGCTGAAGCAGGCCGGCGTCGAATACAAGGCCGGCAAGTTCCCGTTCCTGGCCAATGGCCGGGCGCGGGCGATGAACGCGACCGACGGCTTCGTCAAGATCCTGGCCGACGCCAAGACCGACCGGGTGCTGGGCGTGCACATCATCGGCGCCGAGGCCGGCACCATCATCGCCGAATGCGTGCTGGCGATGGAGTTCGGCGCCTCGGCCGAGGACATCGCCCGCACCTGCCACGCCCACCCGACCCTGAACGAGGTGGTCAAGGAAGCAGCCCTCGCCGTCGACGGGCGCGCGATCCACATCTGAGGCCGACAGGATGCCGAGCGTCTTCGCCCATTGCCTCTCCCGCCTAGCGGGAGAGGTCGGGCTCGCGTAGCGAGACCGGGTGAGGGTTGGCCCAGGCCTCGACGAAGAGCCCTCACCCGGAGCCGCTTCGCGTCTCCGACCTCTCCCGCAAGCGGGAGAGGCAACAACTCGACGCTTTGGAGCGGGGTTGCCGCATCCTTGACGCCTCATCCGCGATGGCGTTCCCATCGCCTATGACCCACCCGCCGCCGAACCGCAGCGTCGCAGTGCTCGCCTATGACGGGCTATGCACCTTCGAGTTCGGCGTTGCCGTGGAGGTGTTCGGCCTGCCGCGGCCGGAATTCACCGACTGGTACCGCTTCACCGTCTGCGCCGCCGAGCCCGGGAAGCTGCGCGCGATCGGCGGCATCCAGGTCCAGGCCGAAGCCGGGCTGGAGGCGCTGGAGACGGCCGGCACCATCGTCGTGCCCGGCTGGCGCGGCATCCGCGAGACTCCACCCGAGAAGCTGCTGGCCGCGCTGCGCCAAGCCCATCAGCGCGGCGCGCGGCTGGTCTCGATCTGCTCCGGCGTCTTCGTGCTGGCCGCCGCGGGCGTGCTGGCCGGCCGCCGCGCCACCACCCATTGGCGCTACGCCGAGGCCCTGGCCGCGCAGTATCCCGACATCCGGATCGTCCCGGACGTGCTGTATGTCGACGAGGGCCAGGTGCTGACCTCGGCCGGCAGCGCCGCCGGGCTGGATCTGTGCCTGCACATCGTGCGGCGCGACTGGGGCGCGCGGATCGCCAACCAGGTGGCGCGGCGCCTGGTGGTGCCGCCGCATCGCGAGGGCGGGCAGGCGCAATATGTCGACCGGCCGGTGCAGATCGAGGAGCGGCCGCGCCTGGCCGCTTTGTTCGACTGGGCCCGCCGGCACCTGGCCGAGGACCTGCCGCTGGAGCGGCTGGCCGGCGAGGCCGGGATGAGCCTGCGCACCTTCCTGCGCCGCTTCCGCGAGGCCACCGGCACCACCCCGGCCGAATGGCTGGTGAGCGAGCGCCTGGCCCTGGCCCGCGACCTGCTGGAGACCACCGCGCTGCCGGTCGAGCGCATCGCCACCGAATGCGGCTTCGGCTCGGCCGACACGCTGCGCCATCATTTCCGCCGTCGCCTCGCCACCAGCCCGGCGCGGTACCGCGCCGGCTTTGCCCTCGGGTGAGCCGAGGATCGCCATGCTCCGCCTGTTCATCGCCATCGCCATTCCCGCCGCGCTGCGGCCCCACCTGTCGCTGCTGCAGGGCGGCGTGCCCGGGGCGCGCTGGACCAACCCGGCCGATTTCCACCTGACGCTGCGCTTCATCGGCGAGGTCGACGCGCTGGAGGCCGAGGAGATCGACCAGGCGCTGCACGCCATCGCGGCCCCCGGCTTCAACCTGGCGCTGGACGGCGTCGGCCGGTTCGGGACAAAGCGCGCCGCCTCGATCCTGTGGGCCGGGGTGGTGGCGGAGCCGGCGCTGCACTTCCTGCACGCCAAGATCGACCGCGCCTTGGTCGCCGCCGGCCAGCCGCCCGACGATCGCAGCTATGCCCCGCACGTCACCCTGGCCCGGCTGCGCCAGGCGCCGGCCGAGCGGGTCGAGCGCTGGCTGCTGGAGCACGGCCCGTTCCGTGCCGAGCCCTTCCCGGTCGACGCCTTCCACCTGTACCAGAGCCATGTCGGCCGCGAGGGCGCGGTCTACGAGATCCTGGAGAGCTATCCTCTCGGCCAGACGTAGGTTGGGTTCGCGATTGCGAACCCAACATCCCGAGGCCGGAACCAATTGTTGGGTTCGCATTCGCGAACCCAACCTACGACGTCACCGCGCCCGGCTGCCCAGCCCCATCGCCTGGCGCATGAAGAAGCGCTTGATCGGCGGCAGGCGGCCGACGGCGGCGAGGCCGAGGTCGCGGGCCAGCTGCACCGGGGCCAGGTCGGTCGAGAACAGCCGGTTCAGCCCGTCGGTCGCCAGGATCATGGCGACATTGTCCGGCCGCCGCGCCTGCTCGTAGCGCTGCAGCATGGTGGGATCGCCGAGGTCGAGGCCGAGCCGGCTGCGCTCGACCAAAAGCTCGGTCAGCACGGCGATGTCGCGCAGGCCGAGATTGAGGCCCTGGCCGGCGATCGGGTGGATGCCGTGCGCCGCCTCGCCGATCAGCGCCGCCCGGCGGGCGCCGTAGCGGCGGGCGTGGACGACGCCGAGCGGATAGGTGAAGCGCTTGCCAAGCACCCGCACCGGCCCCAGCCAGTCGCCCACCACGGCCTGCAGCGCCGCGTCGAAGGCGGCGGCCGGGCGGTGCACCAGGTCGTCGGCGGTGTCCGGATGCTCGGTCCAGACGATCGAGGAGCGGTGGGTGCCGTCGGCATCGTCGCGCATCGGCAGCACCGCGAAGGGGCCGGCCGGCAGGAAATGCTCGACCGCCACGCCCTCATGCGGCTCGGCATGCGCCATGACGCAGACCACTGCCTTCTGCCGGTAGGCGAAGCTGCGCGCCGGAATGCCCAGCTGCTGCCGGGTGAAGGAGGCGCGGCCGTCGGCGCCGATCACCAGATCGGCCCGCACCACCCGGCCGTTGGCCAGGGTCACGGCGGCGTGGCCGGTGCCGGTCTCCACCGCCACCACCTTGGCCGGGGCGACATGGCGCGCCGCCGGCAGGGCGTCCAGCCGCTCGAACTGCGCCAGCCGCAGCAGCCGGTTCTCGACGATGTGGCCGAACGGGGCGCCATCCGACTCGTCGGCCATCTCTTGGTGGTCGAAATGCAGGAACACCGGGGCACGGCCGTCAGCGATGCGGATGTCGAGGATCGGCTCGGCCTCGTCCGCCACCGGGTCCCACAGCCCGGCCGAGGCGACGATCCGGCGGGAGCCGTAGGACAGCGCGGTGGTGCGGCCGTCAAATTCCGGCAGGGTGCGGGCGGCCGCCGGCTCCTGGTCCAGGATCACGGTGTCGATCCCGGCCTGGCCCAGGGCCGCCGCCATGGTCGCCCCGGCGAGACCGCCGCCGATCACCGCGATCTGGGTGCGCAAGGAGGTGCTGTCGTTCATGGCGCGCAGCATCGGAGAGCGGTGCCGCGCTGTCCAGTGGCCGCGTGTCACATGACCGGGTGTCCGGCCGCCATTTCGTGGTAGCATTCCAGCATGGTGCGGATTTTTCTCCTATGCCTCCTGGTGCTGGCCGCGGGGTGCTCCGAACGGCGCGGCGTCGGAGTCGCCGCCGGCGGCAGCTGGGGCTCGTCCGGCGGCGCCGGCAGCATGATGTCGCTGTCGATCCCGTTCGGCCTCTGACCCGGCAAGATCCCGTCACCCGTCGATCCTGATTCGTTCGTGATTCGTCCGAAGGTTCTCCGACCGTGCCGGACCGGCCACACCGTGGCCGGAAAAGCGCGCCGGACCGGCCGGCCGGCGACACCGGATTTGACAGGAGACGTCAGAAGATCGGATAAAGTGATTGGAATCTAAGAGCTGTTTCGCGGCGGCACCGGTCGCCGGAAGCGAGGAAAGAGGCCGGCGCAGCCGGCCCGACGCGGCAGAGGGTGTTGCAGAAGAGCATGCGGGGCGGCCGACTCAACGACGCACTGGAACGGCTGGCGGACTATCCGTTCGCGCGCCTCGCGACGCTCTTGTCCAGCGTCTCGCCGCCGGATGGGGTGGCGCCGCTGGCCATGTCGGTCGGCGAGCCGCAGCACCAGCCGCCGGCCTTCCTGGCCGAGATCCTGGCGGCCAACGCCGACAGCTGGAACCGCTATCCGCCGGTGGCCGGCACCCCGGCCTTCCGCGAGGCCTGCGCCGGCTGGCTGCAGCGCCGCTTCAACCTGCCCGACGGCTTGGCCGATCCGGCCCATATCCTGCCGCTGTCCGGCACCCGCGAGGCGCTGTTCCTGGTCGCCGAGCTGGCGGTCGATCACCGTCCCGGCGCCAACCAGGTGCCGGCGGTGGCCCTGCCCGATCCATTCTACGCCCCCTATGAGGGCGCCGCGGTGATGGCCGGGGCCGAGCCGGTGTTCCTGCCGGCCGGGCCCGCCACCGGCTTCCTGCCCGACCTCGACGCACTGGAGGCCGATACGGCGCTGCTGGCGCGGCTGAAGCTGTTGTACCTGTGCAACCCGACCAACCCGCAGGGCGCCGTCGCCCCCCGGGCCTATCTCGACCGCGCCATCGGCCTGGCCCGGACGCATGGCTTCATCCTGGCGGCCGACGAGTGCTACGCCGAGATCTACGACCGCGAGCCGCCGGTGGGCGTGCTGGAAGTGGCGGCCGGCCGCGACGGCGGGTCGCTGGACAACCTGCTGGTGTTCCATTCGCTGTCGAAGCGGTCGAACGCGGCCGGGCTGCGCAGCGGCTTCGTCGCCGGCGACCCGGCGCTGGTCGCCGCCTTCCTGCGGTTGCGCAGCCATTCCGCCGCCGGCATGCCGCTGCCGATCCAGGCCGCCTCCGCCGCGCTGTGGGCCGACGACGCGCATGTCGCCGAGAACCGGGCGCTGTACCGGGCCAAGTTCGATGCCGCCGAGGCGGCGCTGGGCGGTCGATTCGGCTTCCGCCGGCCGGAAGGCGGCTTCTTCCTGTGGCTCGATGTCGGCGACGGCGAGGCCGCGGCGCGCCGGCTGTGGGCCGAGGCCGCGATCCGCACCCTGCCCGGCGGCTACATCACGCGACTGGACCGGCCGGAGATCGGCCGGCGCTGGCTGCGCATCGCCGTGGTCCATGACGCCGAGACGGTCGGGCGCGCCCTGACCCGGGTCGGCGAGATCCTAGCCGAGGCGGCAGAATGACAATGGCCGGAACCTCATCCCGCCGCACCGCGGTGACGCGCAGCTCCGGCCGCGCCGCCTCGAGCAAGCGCTCCTTCCTGCCCCCGGTGGTGCGGGAGTTCCTGCGCAACCGGGTGCGCGAGCTGAGCGGCCTGGGCATCGCCGTGTTCGGCTGCGGCCTGCTGGTCGCGCTGGTCAGCTATTCCCCGACCGACCCGTCCTGGAACACCGCCAAGGCCGGGCCCGCCGTCAACCTGCTGGGCCGGCCCGGCGCGCATGTCGCCGACCTGCTGATCCAGACGCTGGGCATCGGCGCCTTCCTGCTGGCCGTGCTGCCGCTGTTCTGGGCCTGGCGGCTGATGCGGCACCAGCCGCTGGACCGGGTGTGGTGGCGGGTCACCAGCCTGCTGTTCGGCGTGCTGTTCCTGGCCGCCGGCCTGTCGCCGCTGCCGGCGATCGAGGGCTGGGCCGAGCGCGGCTCGCTGGGCGGCGCCGTCGGGTCGATGATCCTGAAGCGGATCTCCGACACCGTGATCCTCTCGGCCGGGCCGGTCGCCACCTCCTGGCTGGCGCTGGCCACCGGCGCGGTCGGCCTGCTGCTGGTGCTGGTCGCGCTGGGCCTGTCCTCGACCGAATGGCACCGGGTCGGGACCGTGACCGGCGCCGGCGCCCGCGTCGGCGCGTCAGTCACCGGATCCCTGCTCCGCGCCTTCGGCCGGGTGCTGCAATGGCTGGGCCTGCGCACGCTGCACGGCGCCGGCACCGTCGCCTCCAGCATGATGCGGCGCGAGCCCGCGCCAGCGGCCCCGGCCGCCTTCGCCATGCCCGGCGCCGGGCCGGCCGCACGGCCGCGCTTCGCCCGCGCCAACCCGCCCGGGCCGCGGATCGGCGATCCGGAAGACGGGGACGAGGAGGAACGCTCGCCGGTACGCCC
>NZ_JBFRCU010000085.1:0-32161 GCF_052113205.1 Inquilinus sp. YAF38
TGCCCGGCCCATCGCTCGACGGCGGCTTGCTGCTATTGCTGCTATCCAGCCCAAGCCGACGTTCCAACTCGGCAACCCGCGCCGTCAGCACTGCGTTCTGCTGCTCCAGCATCCGGTTGCGCGCCTGCAACTCGCCAATTAGGGCCAGAAGACCTTCCTCGGACAACGATGGGGGTGGCGGCGTCATCCTTCCTTGACTCACAAACCTCCCAGATCGGTCAAGAGGTCAAGGTCCTCCTGGGCAGTTACGCGCAGCGAAGCAATCCAGAGGCCGCTCGCATCGGCCCCTGGATTGCTTCGTCGGCTTCGCCTCCTCGCAATGACGGCGGGGATGGGTGTTCTCAGAAGCCCCTGCGCGCGAGGAGTGCCTACGCCTTCGTCGGATGGGGCGTCGGCTCAGCCTCCCCCGCCCGCTCGGCATGATGATCGGCGGCGAGGATCATGTAGACGGCGGGCACCACGAACAGGGTGAAGATCGTGCCGATGGTCAGGCCGCTGGCGATCACCAGCCCCATGTTGAAGCGCGACACCGCGCCGGCGCCGGTCGCCAGGATCAGCGGCAGCACGCCCAGCACCATCGCGCCCGTGGTCATCAGGATCGGGCGGAGGCGGATCGAGGCGGCGCCTTCGATCGCCTCGCGCCTGGTCTTGCCGGCCTGCTGCAGGCTGTTGGCGACCTCGACGATCAGGATGCCGTGCTTGCTGATCAGCCCCATCAGCGTGACCAAGCCGACCTGGGTGTAGATGTTCATGGTGGCGCCGCCGATTCCGACGCTGATGAAGGCCAGCGCGCCGGCGATCGACATCGGCACCGACACCAGGATGATCAGCGGGTCGCGGAAGCTGTTGAACTGGGCCGCCAGCGCCAGGAAGATGATGATCAGCGCCAGCGCGAACATCTGCACCAGGCCGCTCGATTCCTGCACCGTCTGGCGCGACTGGCCGCCGTAATCGACCGTGTAGCCCGGCGGCAGCGTCTGGTCGGCCAGCGACTTGAGCTGCGCCAGCGCCTGGCCGGTGGAGATGCCCGGCGCCGGCACGCCGGAGATGGTGGCCGAGTTGAGCTGCTGGAAATGCGAGATCGAGCGCGGCGCCGCCTCGGTCTTGATCGTCGCGATCGAGGACAGCGGGACCTGGGTGCCGTTCACCGCGGTGACCGGATAGTTCAGCACCTGGTCGGTGTTGAGGCGCGAGCGCTGCTGCACCTGCGGGATCACCTGGTAGGAGCGGCCGTCGATGCTGAAGTAGTTGACGTAGCCGCCGCCGAGGATGGTGGCCATGGCGGTTCCGACATCGCTCATGGTCAGGCCCAGCGCGGCCGCCTTGTCGCGGTCGATGACGATCTCGGCCTGCGGCTTGTCGACCTGCAGGTCGCGGGTCAGGAACACGAACAGTCCGGTCTTCTGCGCCGCCTGCTGGAAGGCGGTGGCGACGTCGTTCAGCTCCTTGAAGCTGCCGGTGGTGCCGATCGCGAACTGGATCGGCAGGCCGTTGCTGCCCGGCAGCGGCGCCGGCTGGAAGGCCACGCTCTGGGCCGCCGCGATCTTGCCGATGTCCTCCTGCAGCAGGGTCTGCACCGTACCGGCGGTGCGCTCGCGCTGGTCCCAGGGCTTCAGCACCTGGACCGCGATCGAGGTGCCGCTGCTGTCGATGCCGAGAGTGTGGTCGGTCTCCGGATAGGCCCGCATCGCCGCCGCCACCTGGTCGGAGTTCGAGGCCTTCAGCGCCAAGGTCGCCTGCGGCGGGTTGGTGGTGGAGACCAGGAGGGCGCCCTGGTCCTCGTTCGGCGCCAGCTCGGTCTGCGCGTCGGCATAGAGGAAGTAGATGCTGCCCAGCACGATGGCGGCGAACACCATGGTCACTGGCACGGTGTTCAGGCTGCCGTGCAGCAGGCGCTGATAGGGCCGGCGGATGCGCTCGAAGCCGCGGTCGATGAAATCCGTCAGCCGCTCCTCCCAGCCGCTGCGGTCGGCCAGGTGCGGCTTCAGGACATGGGCGCACATCATCGGCGTCAGCGTCAGCGCCACCACCATCGACACGGCGACGGCGCCGACCAGGGTGAAGGCGAATTCGGTGAACAGCGCGCCGGTCAGCCCGCCCTGGAAGCCGATCGGGACATACACGGCCACCAGCACCACGGTCATGGCGATGATCGGCCCGACCAGCTCGCGCGCCGCGTCGAGCGCGGCCTGCAGCGGCTTCGCCCCCTCCTCGATATGGCGGTTGACGTTCTCGACCACGATGATGGCGTCGTCGACCACCAGGCCGATCGCCAGCACCAGGGCCAGCAGGGTCAGCAGGTTGATGGAGAAGCCGAAGGCCAGCATCATCGCGAAGGTGCCGACCAGCGACAGCGGGATCGCCACCACCGGGATGAAGACTGAGCGCGGCGAGCCCAGGAACAGGAACACCACCAGCACCACGATCACCAGCGCCTCGACCAGGCTGGTCACGACCTCCTCGATCGACGAGGTGACGAAAGCACTGGAATCGTAGATCACGGTGGTGTACAGCCCGCTGGGCAGCTGCGCCGCGATCCCCGGCATCGCCGCCTTCACCCCGGCGACGACGTCGAGCAGGTTGGCGGTCGGCGCCACCTGGATGCCCATCATGATGCCGGTGCGGCCGTCGACCGTGGACCGGCTCTCGTAATCCTGCGAGCCGAGCACGACCTGGCCGAGATCCTTCAGCCGGATCACGGCGCCGTCCGACTGCTTGACCACCAGGTTGCGGAACTCCTCGACATCGTGCAGGTCGGTCGAGGCGGTCAGGGTGACCTGGGTGGCGTTGCCCTTGGTGGTGCCGATGCCCGAGATCGAATTGTTGTTGCCGAGCGCGGTGAAGACATCGGTGGCGGTCAGGCCGTAGCCGGCGAGCTTGTCGGGGTCGAGCCAGACGCGCAGCGCGAACACCTTGGGGCCCAGCAGCTCCGCCGTCTGCACCCCTTGCACCGCCTGCAGCTTCGGCTGCACCACGCGGGTCAGATAGTCGGTGATCTGGTTCGCCGCCAGGACGTCGGAATAGAAGCCGATATACATGGCGTCGATGGTCTGGCCGACCGACAGGGTGATGGTCGGCTGCTGCGCCCCCGAGGGCAGCTGGTTCAGCACCGAGCTGACCTTGGTGTTGATCTCGGTGACCGCGGCGTCGGAATTGTAGTTCAGCCGCAGGTTGACGGTGATGCTGGAGACGCCGCTGGTCGAGGACGACGTCATGTAGTCGATGCCGTTCGCCTGGGCGATGGCGTTCTCCAGCGGCGTGGTGATGAAGCCGGCGATCACGTCCGGGTCGGCGCCGGAATAGGTGGTGGCGACGGTGACGACCGCGTTCTCGGTCTTCGGATATTGGCGCACCGCCAGCGAGGCGTAGGACTGGTAGCCGAGCACGACGATCAGCAGGCTGACCACCAGCGCCAGCACCGGCCGGCGGATGAAGATGTCGGTGATGTTCATGGCCTCAGCTCGGATCCGCCGGGGCCGCGGCCGGGTCGTTCGGCGGCGTCACCGCGTTGTTGATCGTGACCGGCGAGCCGTTCTGCAGCTTCAACTGACCGGAGGTGACGACGGTGTCGCCCTCCGCCACGCCCTTCGCCACCGCGATCTGGTCGCCACGGCTGCCGGCGGTGGTGACGAAGATCTGCYTCACGGTCTGGGCCGTCCCCTGCCCGGCCACGACATAGGCGATGTCGCCATAGGGGTTGGACACGATCGCCGTCGCCGGCAGGGTGACGTAGCGCTGCGGTGCGCCGACCGCGACCGCGGCCTTGCCGTACATGCCGGGCAGCAGCAGGTGGTCCGGGTTGGCGAAGCTGGCCCGCACCGTCAGGCTGCGGGTGGTGCTGTCGACCAGCGGGCTGATCGCGGTGATCTTGCCGTCGAAGCTCTGCCCCGGATAGCCGTCGACCGTCGCCGCCACCGGCTGCCCGACCTCGAGCTTGGCCAGGGCCTGCTGCGGCAGGGTGAAGTCGAACAGGATCGGATCCAGCGACTGCAGGGTGACGATGGTGGTGCCGGCGGCGAGATATTGGCCGAGATCGACCTCGCGCACGCCGAGCCGGCCGGCGAAGGGCGCCTTGACCGACTTCTTGTCGATCAGCGCCTGCTGCGCCGCCACCTGGGCCTGCGCCTGCTTCAGCGTGGCGAGGTCGCTGTCGACCGTGGCCTGGCTGACGCCCTGGGCCTTGAGCTGGCGCAGGTCGCGGTCATAGGTGACCTGGGCGTTGTCGGCGGCCGCCTGATACTGCTTCAGCGTCGCCAGGTCCTCCTCGGCGCGCAGCTGCAGCAGCGGCGTGCCGGCGGCGACGTCCTGGCCGTCCTGGAAGCCGATCGCCTCGACGATGCCCGCCACCTCGGAGGACAGGGCGGCGCCGTTGACCGCGCGGAAGCTGCCCACCGCCTCCAGCCGCTCCTGCCAGTCCGACGTGGTCGCGGTGGTGGTCGACACCGTCTGGGCCGGGTTGCTGCGGGCCGCGATCGCCTGGGCGATCATCTGGCTCTTGAAGGCCTGGAAGCCGAAGATGCCGCCCAGGATCACGCCGATCACGATCAGCATGACCCCCATGCGGATGATCAGCGAAGCCGTTCTGCTCTTGGCCATGTCTGTGTCCGTCACTCGGGCAGGCTGGGGGTCGGCTGCTTCTTGCCGGCGGGGATGTCGGTGCGGTTCCACCAGCCGCCGCCGAGCGCCTGGTACAGCGCCGCGGTGTCGCTGAGTCGCAGGGCCTGGGCCTGGATCCGGCTGATGCGGGCGTTCAGCAGGGCGGTCTGCGCGGTCAGCACGGTGGTGTAGGTGGTGGCGCCGGCCTGGAACTGGCTGCGGGCGATGGTCAGGCTGCGCTGGGCCGCCTGCTCCGCCGCCAGTTGCGCCTTCAGCGTGTCGGCGTCGTACTGGATCGCGTGCAGCGTGTCGGCGACGTCCTGGAACGAGGACAGGACGGTGCTGCGGTACTGCGCCGCCGCCTGGTCGAAGCCGGCCTCGGCCGCGCGCTTGTCGTGCAGCAGCGAGCCGCCGTCGAAGATCGTCTGCACCACCTGCCCGGCCAGGGACCAGGCGATGGTGCCGGGCGAGAACAGGTTGCCGAAGCTGTTGGCGCTGCTGCCATAGCTGGCGCTGAGCGTGATCTGCGGCAGCATGTTGGCGATGGCGACGCCGATTTTGGCGCTGGCCGCCCCGAGCTGCGCCTCGGACGACCGGATGTCCGGCCGCTGCTCGACCAGCTTGGACGGCAGGCTGAGCGGCAGGTCGGCCGGCAGGGTCAGCCCGGCGAGCTCGAAATCATCGCCGGAGATCTCGCTGGGGAAGCGGCCGAGATAGACGGCGAGCTGGTTGCGCTGCTGCGCCAGCTGCTTCTGCAGCGGCGGCAGCAGCGCCTCGTCCTGTGCCACGGTGGCCTGCTGCGACGCCACATCGGCCTGCGAGATGCCGCCGAGCGCGAATTGCTGCTGCAGGATGCCAAGGAAGGCACGCTCGGCCTTGATGATGTCCTCGGTGGCCGCGATCTGGGCCCGCAGTGAGGCCTCCTGGATCGCCGCCGTCACCACGTTGCTGCTGATCGTCAGGTAGCTGGCCTCGAGCTGGTAACGCTCGTAATCGGCCGTGGCCTGCAGCGATTCGATGTTGCGCCTTGTGCCGCCGAACACGTCGAGGTCGTAGGACACGTCGACCGAGGCGCCGGTGACGTTGTAGACCGAGGTGACGGTGCGCGACCCGGCGGTGGTCGACACCGTGCTGTTGCTCTGCTCCCGCGTGGCGGAGCTGGAGCCGCTGACCGTCGGGAACAGGTCGCCCTGCCCGGCCGCGACATTCTCCTGCGCCTGGCGCAGCGCCGCCTGGGCCGACTGGATGTCGGGATTGGCCTTCAGCGCCTCGGCCACCAGCCGGTTCAGGGGCTCGGACCGGAACACGCGCCACCAGTCGCCCGGGATGTCCCGGCCGGTCTGGATGCGCTGCGACACGCCGCCCGGCACGGCGGCCGAGGCGGTCTGCGCCAGCGGAGTGCCGGGCGTGTACTGGCCGACGCCCGGCGCGGCCGGACGCTGGAAATCGGGGCCGACCGCACAGCCCGCCAGGATCAGGGCGATTATGGTTAGTGAGGGCAGCGACGCGGTGCCCCGCAGAAGATGTGATCTCACGATGACCGATCGGTGTCGGGAAGAGGCAGAAACCATCGGGCCGGCCCGGTTGCGTGGGGGGAACACCGGGCCGGCCCGACCGGTCCGTCAGCCGGCGTGGGGCACCGGACGCTCGGCCGCGGGGCCGAAGCGCTGATCCTGCGGACCGGGACCAGGGAAGGGAGGCGGCGGCCCGATGGGCCGCTCCGCCTGCTGCAGCAGGGCGATCTGCTCCGGCGACAGCCTGTCGCGCAGGGTGGCGATCGCCGATTTCAGCGTCTCCGCCGCGTCGGCCCGGGCGATCGCGGCATCTGCCAGACGCTCGGCCGGGGCGAAGGCCTCCGGCCCCTTGCCATCTGTCGGCGGCATGGGCCGCCGCGGCGGCTCCGCCACGGCCAGGAGGGCGCTGGTGTAGTCGCGCCAGGCGTCGAGCTGGTCGGCGCGGATGCCGATCAGGGTCTCGAGACCGGCGAGGTCGCGGGCCAGCTTCAGCTTGAAGTCGGGCCGCCAGATGCCCGGCCGGTCCGGACCGGGCCCGTCCGGTCCGCCGGGACCGCCCAGACCGCCGGGGCCCCACGGCATCGCATACGACGTGGCGGCGTGGGTCGTGTTGGCGTTGACGGGAACGTTGACCGGGTCGGCCAGGGCGGTGCCGCCCGGGCTCATCACCGTGCCGAGGGTGAGACCGATGACACCGGCCGTCGCAACACCGATGATGGCGACAGTGGATTTCATCGAGTGCCTCGCTCCTGGTTGCTGTGGACGAGGCGAAGCTAGGAGCGCCGTGTTGCTGCCTTTCGTCGCCCCGTTGCCGAATGTGGACCGGCAGAGGAAAATGATGTCTCAACATTGCCACCCGGCCGCCGGCAATATTCCGTTGCAGAAAATCCATCGCCCGTCGCGTCCGGCCCCGTAAAGATCATGGCAACAGCTTTGGCGACTTCACGATCGATGCAGAATTCTCCCCATATCCTGGTCGTCGACGACGATCCCGAGATCCGTCGTCTGCTCGGCCGCTATCTCGACGGCCAGAACTTCCGGGTCACCCTGGCCGCCGACCGGCGCGAATGCGAGGAGCGGCTGGCCGCGGGCCGGATCGACCTGCTGGTGCTGGACGTGATGCTGCCCGACGGCTCCGGCCTCGAGATCTGCCGCGAGCTGAGCCGGCGCAAGCCGCATCTGCCGGTGATCCTGCTGACCGCGCTGAAGGAGGATGTCGACCGCATCATCGGGCTGGAGATCGGCGCCGACGACTATCTCGGCAAGCCGTTCAACCCGCGCGAGCTGGTGGCGCGGATCCGCGCCGTGCTGCGCCGGGCCGGGGCGGCCGTGCCGGACGAGGCGCCGCCGCTCGGCCGCTACCGCTTCGCCAGCTTCATCGCCGACCCCGCCACCCGGCGCATCCTCGACGACAGCGGCGAGGAGGTGATCCTGACCGGCGCCGAGTTCGAGCTGCTGCTGGCCTTCCTGGAGCGGCCGGGCCGGATCCTCTCGCGCGACCAGCTGCTGGACCTGACCCAGGGCCGCGAGGCGGAGCCGCTGGACCGGTCGATCGACGTGCTGGTCAGCCGGCTGCGCCGCAAGCTGGGCGACGGCGGCCGGTTCCAGCTGTTCAAGACGGTGCGCAACGGCGGCTACCAGCTCGCCGTCGCGGTCGAGCCGATGGGAGCGTCGGCGTGAACACGCTGCGCGCCCGCATTATCCTGCTGCTGGCGGTGTCCATCATCGCCGTGGTCGGCATCGCCAGCTTCGTCGCCCTGCTGCTGCTGCGCGAGCCCTCGCCCGCCCGTACCGTCGAGCCCTTCGCCCGCCAGATCCGGCTGATCGCCGACCTGGTCGAGAACGGCATCGGGCCGGTCGACACCCCTGGGCGGGCCGCCGATTTCGAGGTGCGTCCGACCCCGGCGCCCGGCGCGCCGGATCTGCGCGGGGGCGGGCTGCTGCAGGACGCGATGCGCGCCACCGGCCCCGACCTGCGGGTGATGGTGACCCGGCCAAGCCGGGACGAGCAATCGGTCCTGTCGGTGCAGATCGACCCGGCCCGCTGGCTGTGGCTGCCGATGCCCGACCTGCCGATCCCGCAGGGCGTGCCGACGGCCTTCGCCGGCTGGATGCTGCTGCTGGTGCTGGGGGCGATCGGCATCGCCGCCGTCGCCGCCGACCGGGTGATCCGGCCCCTGGCCCTGCTGGAGGGCACCATCGCCCGGATCGGGCCGGACGGCACCCTGCCCGAGCTGGCGGAGACCGGCTCGGCCGAGATGAAGACCACGGCGCGGACGCTGAACCGCCTGTCGGCCCGGCTGCGCGCGGCGATGGAAAGCCGGATGCGGCTGGTGGCCGCCGCCGGGCACGATTTGCGCACGCCGATGACCCGGATGCGGCTGCGCGCCGAGTTCCTGCCGGAGGAGGAGCGCGAGGCCTGGCTGAAGGACCTCGACGAGCTCGACCGCATCGCCGACAGCGCCATCCGGCTGGTGCGTGAGGAGGTCGAGGGCGACGACGCCGAGCCGCTGCGGCTGGACCGGCTGGTCGAGACCGTCAGCACCGAGCTGGCCGAGCAGGGCCTGCCGGTGACGCTGCTGCGGGCCGAGCCGGCCTCGGTCAAGGCCGGGCCGCTGGCGCTGAAGCGGGCGCTGCGCAACCTGGTGATCAACGCCGCCACCCATGGCAGGGGGGCGGAGGTGGCGCTGGACGCGACCCGGGGCGAGGGCGAAGGCGAGGCCCGCATCACCATCACCGACCGCGGCCCCGGCATCCCGCCGGACCTGCTGGCCCGGGTGTTCGAGCCGTTCTTCCGGGTCGACCCGGCGCGGCGCCAGACCGTGCCGGGCGCCGGCCTCGGCCTCGCCATCGCCAAGGAGATCGTCGACCGCACCGGCGGCCGCATCGAGATCGCCAACCGGCCCGAGGGCGGCCTGGTCCAGACCGTGACGCTGCCGCTGAAGGACGCGGCGGGGTGAGGCCCGAGAGTCAAGTCGGCGTCCCATGAATTCTCCCCCTCCCCTTGCGGGAGGGGGTAGGGGGAGGGGTTCTCGCAACCCACACCGACGGCAGGCGGTCTCTGATCCGACTTTCCATCCAGGACCTTCGCGCGCGGACGCGCGCACACCCCTCCCCCTTCCCCCCTCCCGCAAGGGGAGGGGGAGTGTGGAAAGCTGGGCAGGCCGCTGACCGGCATCCGGCATCGCCATGCCGCCCCGCAACGCTGCTCCCGGTCCTTCGCCGCCCTCCACGCTTGCGCGAGCCGCTAGGATGGGATGCCCCGACTCGCGCGGGGCGGGAGGAAGCGCAAACATGAATCTGACCCAGTCCGAGGTCCACACCATCGTGCTCGGCGCCCTGCTGGCGCTGTTCCTGTCGGCGCTGGACCAGACCATCGTCGCCACCGCCCTGCCCTCGATCGGGCGCGAGCTGGGCGATTTCGAGCTGATCTCCTGGGTCGTCACCGCCTATCTGCTGACCTCGACCTGCGCCACGCCGATCCTCGGCAAGCTCAGCGACCTGTACGGCCGCCGGCTGATGCTGCTGGGCTGCCTGATCCTGTTCCTGGCCGCCTCGGCGCTGTGCGCCCTGTCGACCTCGATGACCATGCTGATCGCGTCGCGCGCCCTGCAGGGGCTGGGCGGCGGCGGCCTGCTGACCCTGGCGCAGACCGTGATCGCCGATGTGGTGGCGCCACGTGAGCGGGGCCGCTACGCCGCCTATTTCGCCACGGTCTGGGCCGGCTCCGCCCTGATCGGCCCGACTCTGGGCGGCGCCCTGACCCAGTATGTCGGCTGGCCCTGGATCTTCTGGATCAACCTGCCGCTGGGCCTGCTAGCGCTCGTGATCGTCGACCGGGCGCTGCGCAAGCTGCCGGTGCCGCGGGTCAAGGCAAAGATCGATTTCATCTCGATCGGCCTCCTCACCCTCGGCACCACGGCGCTGCTGCTGGGCCTGTCCTGGGGCGGCACGGCCTTCCCCTGGGCGTCATTGCCGGTGGTCACGGCGGTGGCGGTGGCCGTGCTCGGCGGCTGGCTGTTCTTCCGCCGCCAGAGCCGGGTGGCGGAGCCGATCCTGCCGCCGCGCTTCCTCGGCGACGCCGTGGTCGGGCCGGTGCTGCTGTCCGTCTTCCTCGCCTTCGGCGGCTATCTGGTGCTGGCGGTGCTGGCGCCGACCTATCTGCAGGTGGCGCTGCAGGCCGACAGCGGCGAGGTCGGGTTGCTGATGATCCCGCTGATGGTGTCGACCACCATCACCGCCTCGCTGTGCGGCCGTTCCATCACCCGCACCGGCACCTATCGCCGGCCGCCGATGCTCGGGCTGCCGGTGGCGATCGTGGCGGCGCTGACGCTGGCGGCGGTAGCGACGCATGCCACGCCGCTGGTCGCCTCCGGCCTCCTGATGATCGTCGGATTCGGCGTCGGCCCGATCTTCCCGGCCAGCATGGTGGCGTCGCAGAACGCCGCGGCGCTGCGCGACCTCGGCGCGGTGACCGGCGCCGTCGGCTTCTCCCGCGCCCTCGGCGGCGCCATCCTGGTGGCCGCCGGATCGGCGCTGGTGCTGGGGCTGATCGTGGCCTGGAGCCCGTCGGTCGCCTCGGTCTCGGGGCTGGAAGAACTGGTGCGCCGGCCGCTGAGCGAGGCCGAGCGCGTCGACGTCGCCCGCGCCTTCGCCGTGCTGTTCGCGGCGGTGGCGGCGGTCTTCGCCCTCAGCCTTCTGGTCTACCTACGGGTCGAGCACCGGCCGCTGCGCAGCCAGACTCACAACGCCGACAGCGGGGCGGGTTAGAAAGACCTTGTCAGCCCCCCAATCCGTCATCCCCGCGAAAGCGGGGATCTCGTCACGCTTAGGCCGGAAAGAGATTCCCGCTTTCGCGGGAATGACGACAAGGGGATGGAGCGGGATCTGGCGGCTCTCAGCGCCCCGGCCGCCGCTCCCAGATCGGTTCGGCGGCGAAGCGTTCGACCAGGAAATCCACCACCGCCCGCACCTTGGGCGCCAGGTTGCGGTTGTGCGGCCAGACGGCGTAGATCGCGCCGAACGGGTTCTCGTAGTCGGTCAGCAGCGGCACCAGCCGCCCGGCGGCGATGTCCGGGCCGACGATGAAGTCCGGTGACAGGGCCAGCCCGGCGCCGGCCAGCAGCGTCGCCAATGTCACCTCGGCATTGTTGGCGCGCAGCCTGCCGTCGACCCGCACCGTCTCCAGCCGCCCGTCCGGGCCGAGGAACTCCCACTCGTTCTGGTCGGTGGCGTAGCTGTAGAGGATGCAGTCGTGCCGGGTGAGGTCGGCCGGACTCCGCGGCACGCCATGGCGTTCGAGATAGGACGGCGCGGCGCAGACCACCCGCCGGCACGAGGCGATGCGACGGGCGACCAGGCTGGAATCCTGCAGCCGGGTGATCCGGATCACCAGGTCGAAGCCCTCGGCCACGACGTCGACGAAGCGGTCCTCGAACAGCGCCTCGATCCGCAGCTCGGGCCAGCGCGCCAGCATCTCCGGCACCAGCGGCGCCAGGTATTCCCGGCCGAAGCTGGCCGGCGCGCTCAGCCGCAGCAGGCCGCGCGGCTCGGCCGAGAGATGGCTGATCGCCCGCTCCGCCTCCTCCACCTCGCGCACGACGCGCAGGCAGCGCTCGTAGAAATCCTGCCCGGCATCGGTCGGGCTGAGGGTGCGGGTGGTGCGGTTCAGCAGCCGGGCGCCGAGCCGGTCCTCCAGCTTCGCGATCTGCTTGCTGACCGCCGATTTCGACAGGCCGAGCCGCACCGCCGCGGCCGAGAAGCTGCGGCTGTCGACGACCTGGGCAAAGACGATCATGGCGCCGGGCATGTCCATGACCGGCAAGGTCTACGAGGCGAAGCGCGGGGTCAATGCGCCGCCGCTGCGACCGGATGCAACGAGCCTACCGGCGCTCCTGCGCCACCAGGGCGCCGATGTAGTCCCGCAGCGTCACCGACCCGCGCACCGGCTGGTCCGGCCTCTCGAAGCCGCCATCGACGCTGGCCGCAATCATGCGGGCATAGGATCGCGCGGCCGGCTCGGAGAAGCCGATATCGCGGAAGGTCTGCTCCCATTCCTCGCGCGGGACCTCCTTGACCTCGACCGGGCGGCCGAGCGCCGCGGCGAAGGCGGCGGCCACGTCGGCGGCGGAATACGGCACCGGCCCCTCGACGTAGTGGAGGCCGGTCCGCTCCACCGGCTCGACCAGCCATCGCGCCGCCGCCTTGCCGAGATCCTCCGGCGCGACCATCGGGATCCTGAGCCCGGCCGGCAGCATGCTCGGCAGGGTTCCGCTCTCGCGCACCGCCGCCAGCGACGGCGCCCAGTTGCTCATGTAGTAGCCGGCGCGCTGGATCGTGGCCGGGATCGGCTGCGCCTTCAGCCCCTGCTCGAGCCTGTACAGCACGGTGAGGTCGCCGACACGCTCGCCCGGCTGCGCGCCATAGGCCGATTCGGCCACCACCTTCTCCAGCCCGGAGCCGTCGAGCGCCGCGAGGATGCAGCGCACCGTCTCGCGCTCCTCGGCATCCGTGTCGGTCGAGACATCTGCCGGCGGGTTGAGCAGGAAGGCGCGCTTCCCCCGGCGGAACACGGCCCGCAGGCGGTCGACATCGTGGACATCCGCGACCGCCGCTCCGGCGCCGCGCCGTTCCCAGCTCTCGGCCTGGGCGGCGCGGCGGGTGACGATGGTGACCGGCTGCCTGCGGTCGAGGAGCGCCTGCGCCGCGGCCGAGCCGACTTGGCCGGTGCCGCCGAGGATGATGAACATGCCTCTCTCCCGCGTCATTCATCGACAGGACAGCCGAAACGGCCGTTGGGTTCCGTCGGGCCGGCCTCAGGCGCGCTCCGCCGCCGCCTGCTTCAGTGCCGCGATGGTCTCACGCAGGCCGCGGGCCAGCGGCTTGTCGCGGCGCAGCACCAGGCCGAGCCGGCGGTGCAGCCGCGGCGACAGCGGATGGACGGCCAGGCCCGGCGCCTGCTGGACCGCCATCGAGGGCAGGATGGCGCAGCCGAGGCCGGCGCCGACCAGCTCTTTTATTGCCTCGACGCTGCCCAGCTCCATCACCGGCTTCAGGCTGATCCCGGCGCGGGCGAACCAGTCGTCGACGATCCGCCGGGTGTGGCCGCCCGGCTCGTAAGCCACAACCGGCCGGCCGGCCAGCGAGGCCGGGGTCACCGCCGCCGGCAGGTCGTCGGCCTCGGCCGGGGCGACGGCGACGAACTCCTCCTCCATCAGCGGCGTCACGGCGAAGGCGCGGCCCGGCGCCGGCAGGGTGACCAGGCCAAGGTCGAGCGCGTTCTCCTCCAAGAGGCGCAGGATGCCGGCGGTGTTGCCGGTCGAGACCACGATCTCGAGCGACGGCAGGCGGCGGCGCAGCGCCCGCAGCACCGGCGGCAGCAGGTAGATGCAGGCGGTCGAGCCGGTGCCGAGCCGGACCCGCCCGGCCGCGCCGCCGGCATGTTCCGCCATCGCCTCGACCGCCGCGGCGACCTCGGCCTCGATCCGCCCGGCATGGACCAGCAGGTCCCGCCCCGCCGCGGTCGGCGTCGCCCGCCGCCCGACCCGCTCGACCAGCCGGATGCCGAGCCGGGTCTCAAGCTGCCGGATCTGCAGGCTGACCGCCGGCTGTGTCAGGTTCAGCCGGGCCGCGGCGCCGGAGAAGCTGCTGGCCCGGATCACCTCGGCGAAGGTCCGCAGCTGGTCGAGGCTGAGGCCGCGCATACAAAGAATTCCTTATGCTCTGCATTGGATATCCAAATTTCTCTTATCCGTTCCGAAAGCGCAATCTCGCCCTGTTCCCACCACGGCCTTGCCCGATGCCTTGCCCTGTATTGTCCGAGATGCTGCATTGGTTCGCTGTCTCGTCGCAGTCCCGCCGGCGCCAGCTGGCGCTGCTGCGCGGGCTGGACGACCGGTGTCTGGCCGATCTCGGCGTCCGCCGCGGCGAGGCGCTGCGCGGCCGCGCCGATCCTGACCGCCCGAATCCTGACCACGAGACCATGATGCCCGACCATCCCCTCGCCTCCCCGATCACCATCCGCGACGCGGCGGAGGCGGACCTGCCGGCCGTCCAGGCGATCTATACCCGCCACGTGCTGCACGGCTTCGCCAGCTTCGAGGAGGTGCCGCCGGAGACGGCGGAGCTGGCGGCGCGGCGAGCGGCGGTGCTGGCCCAGGGCCTGCCCTATCTGGCCGCGGAGATCGACGGCAGGCTGGTCGGCTATGCCTATGCCGGCGCCTACCGGCCGCGCCCGGCCTATCGCCACTCCATCGAGGATTCGGTCTATGTCGCCGACGGCCTGGCCCGCCGCGGCATCGGCCGGGCGCTGCTGGGAACGCTGATCGAGCGCTGCGAGGCCGGTCCCTGGCGGCAGATGGTGGCGGTGATCGGCGACAGCGGCAATGCCGGCTCGATCGCGCTGCACGAGGCCTTCGGCTTCCGCCGGGCCGGCCTGCTGCAGTCGACCGGCTTCAAGCTCGGGCGCTGGGTCGACACCGTGCTGATGCAGCGGGCGCTCGGCCCCGGCGACACCGCCCTGCCCTGGCCAGGCCGCGACGCTTGATCCGGCGCGGCACCGTCCTCGGCCTCGGCCTCGGCCAGCTGGTCAGCTGGGGCACCACCTACTACCTGATCGGCGGCTTCGGGCCGCGGATCATCGCCGAGACCGGCTGGAGCCATACGCTGGTGCATGGCGGCTTCTCCGCCGCGCTGCTGGTGATGGGGCTGTCCTCGGCCTGGGTCGGGCGGCTGATCGACCGGCGCGGCGGCCGCTTCGTGATGACGGCGGGATCGGTGCTGTCGGCGCTCGGCTGCATCGGCCTCGCCTTGGCCCGGGACCCGGTCTCCTACTACGCCGCCTGGCTGGTGCTGGGCCTGGCGATGCGCTGCACCTTGTACGACGCCGCCTTCGCCGCGCTGGCCCGGATCGGCGGGGCGGAGGCGCGCAAGCCGATGGCGCAGATCACGCTGCTCGGCGGCCTGGCCTCCACAGCCTTCTGGCCGATCGGCGAGCAGCTGGCCGCCGCCTTCGGCTGGCGCGGCGCGGTCTTCGCCTATGCCGGCTTCGCGCTGCTGACCATCCCGCTGCATCTGGCCCTGCCCGCCGGCCGCGCCGGCCAGCACGCGCGGCCGACCGTGGCGGCGCCCCCGGCCGAAATCCGGCGGGAGCATTGGATCGCCGGCGGCCTCTACGCCCTGATCGTGACCCTGACCAATATCCTGAACGCCGGCATGTCGGCGCATATGATCGGCATCCTGGCGGGCCTCGGCCTGGCGGCGCCGGTCGCGGTGTGGATCGCGACTTTGCGCGGCATCGGCCAGTCCGGCGCCCGGCTGGCGGAGGTGCTGTTCGGCGGCGGGCTGTCGCCGCCGGCGCTGACCCTTGCGGCGGCGGCCGTGCTGCCGCCGTGCTTCGTGGTGGGGCTGTGGAGCGGGCAGATCGCGGCGGCGGCGATCGTCTTCGCCTTCCTGTACGGCGCCGGCAACGGCCTGCTGACCATCACCCGCGGCACGCTGCCCCTGGTGCTGTTCGACCCGGGCCGCTACGGCGCCGTTGCCGGCAGGCTGCTGGTGCCGGGCTTCCTGTGCTCGGCCGCGGCGCCGATCGTCTATGCCGCGGTGATCGAGCAGCTGGGCGAGGCCGCGGCTTTGTGGCTGTCCGCCGGGCTGGCGGCCGTCGCCCTGGCCGCGGCGGCGACGTTGTGCGCGGTGGTCCGCGCCGGCCGGGCGGCGCCCGTGTCAGACCCTTAAAGCGGAATGAGGGCTCACACGATGTCGAGCGCCTTCACTTTGCCTCTCCCGCCTGGCGGGAGAGGTCGGGCGTCCGCAGGACGACCGGGTGAGCTGGCCGGGCCTCGACAAAGAACCCTCACCCGGAGCCGCTTCGCGTCTCCGACCTCTCCCGCAAGCGGGAGAGGCAAAACCTCGTGGCCCTGGTACGATCAGGATGACCTGGCCTGCCCTCAGGCGGAATTGGCCCAGTAGGCTTCGCGGCGGTCGACCACCAGGTCGTTGCGCCCGCTGTGGCCGGCGTCCTTGCGGCCGCCCTTGACGTGGTCCATGAAGCGGCCGAGGCGCGAGTTGATCAGCACGTGCTTGGCCCGGGCGCCGATGCCCTCGGCGATGTCGTGCGACCGGTGGCCGGCCTGCTCGATCTGGCGGCGGACCACGTCGAACAGATAGGCGTCGTGGAACTCGTATTCCCGGAACAGCCCGTCCTCGGTGTACAGCCGCTCGAACGCCGCCAGCATCTCCTGGGTCGCCGGGTGGCGCAGGTTGTAGGCGATGAAGCCGCATTCGGTGTAGGTCGGCCGCTGCAGGCAGCCGACGAAGCGGTCCGGCGGCACGAAACCCTCCAGCTCCGCCCGCGTCGGCGCGGCGAAGAACAGGCTGTCGGCATCCACCCAGATCAGCACGTCGCTGTCGCAGGTTTTGGCGGCGTGGAAGATGGCGAAGGCCTTGTGGGCGAAGCGCACCGCGTCCCAGCGGAAGCCGGCGCCCCAGTTGCGCTCGCCCAGCTTGATCCGGTTCTTGTACGGGTTGCGCGACAGCTTGAAGCGGTAGCGCTGGGTCTGGCCATGGGCCAGCGGATTGTCGGCATGGCGGCGCTTGAACGCCATCAGGTCGGGGCAGCTTTTGACCAGGTCGCGCACCACGATCCGGTCGCTGCGCACCTTGGGCACGAAGTTCTCGCGATACAGGATCAGGGGGATCTCGTCCGGCCAGTGCCGATCGAAAGTCTCGATCATGCGGCTGCCGTATTCGGCATAGCCGGCAGCGTGGCAGGTGGTGACGACTGAGAATGTCCGCATGGGCTGACTCGGATGACGCCGACTGTCATCGACTGGGGATTGCTGGATTGTTGGGCTCGAAACACGCGGGGACCCGCTGCGTTCCCGAGCCTTTTCGGTGCGGGCACCATAACGGTCAAGGGCGGTGACACGAAGTTACCGTTTCGTAACCGGAATACAGCGGATTCGCGGCTAAGACGCCGGATCCGAGGGCTTCGTCCTGCGCGCATTTGTCACGACGGAGTCGAGCAGCCCGGGGAATTTCTCGTCCAGATCGTCGCGCCGCAGCGAGATGAAGCGCTGCGTGCCTTCGATCCGCGTCCGGGTCACGCCGGCCTCGCGCAGCTTGGCGTAGTGGTAGGACAGCGCGGTCTTGGTGGCGGCGTCGCCGAAGCTGCTGCAGGAGACCTCGCCCACCTCGGCCAGCGTGGCCACGATGCCCAGCCGGGTCGGGTCGCTGAGCGCGGCCAGGATGGTGACGAGGTCGAGCTGGTCGCGATCGGGATGATAGGGCGGAGGCATGCCGCCAGATCTAATCGATCGGCCGCCCTGTTTCAATGTTCAACGAATTTTGAACAAGCCGCTTGACGGCCGGCCCGTGGACCGCGATATGTTCAACAATCATTGAACATCGGACGACAGCCCATGCCCGCCTCCCTGGTCTGGCTCGCGATCGGTGCTTTCGCCATCGGCACCGAAGGCCTGATGATCGCCGGGCTGCTGCCCGCGATCGCCGCGGATTTCCACAGCTCGGTCGCCGGTGCCGGGCAGCTGATCACCATCTTCGCCCTCGCCTACGCGGTCGGCTCGCCGATCCTGTCAGCGCTGTGCGGCGGCCTCGACCGGCGCCGGCTGCTGGTCATGGCGCTGCTGGCCTTCACCGTCTCGAACCTGCTGGCGGCGCTGGCCGGCAGCCTGTGGCAGCTGGTCGCCGCCCGGGTGCTGCTGGCGCTGAGCGCCGGGCTGTTCATGCCGACCGCCTATGCCGTGGCGGCCTCGCTGGTGCCGCCCGAGCGGCGCGGCCGGGCGATCGCCGCCGTGACCAGCGGCATGACCATCGCCACCGCGCTGGGCGTGCCGTTGGGCGCCTGGATCGGCAACCATGCCGACTGGCGCGCCACCTTCGTCATCGTCGCAATCCTCGGCCTGGCCGGGGTGGCGGGCTTGCGCTTCGGCCTGCCGGTGAAGCTGCCGCTCGGCGCCTCGACGCTGGCCGAGCGCCTCGCCGTGGCCCGCCGGCCGGCGGTGCTGCAGGCGCTGACCGTGACCTTCTTCTGGATCGCCGCCGCGTTCGTCCTCTACACCTTCATCGCGCCCTATCTGGAGCAAACGGCCGGGATCGGCCCGGACGGGGTCAGCGCAGTGCTGTTCCTGTTCGGCATCGGCTCCGCGATCGGCAATGCCGTCGGCGGCCAGTTGACCGACAGGATCGGCCCGGTGCGGCTGCAGCTCGGCGCCCTGGTCTTCCTGACTCTGTCCCTGGTCGGACTGGGCGCCGCCACCGCCCTGCCGAGCGGTCAGGCGCTGTTCGCGGTGGCGCCGCTGATGCTGGTCTGGAGCATCGCCGGCTGGGCCTTCCACCCGGCGCAGACCACCCGCCTGATCCGCCTGGCGCCTGAGGTCGGGATGATCGCGGCGTCGCTCAACGCCTCGGCGCTCTATGCCGGCATCGCCTTCGGCTCGGCGCTGGGGTCGGCGACGCTGGGCTGGGGCGGAGTAGCCGCCCTCGGCTGGATCGGCGCTCTGTCCGCGGCGATCGCACTCGTCCTGCTGGCGGCGACGGCGCGGCGTCGGGTGACGGAGGTGGCGGCCCAGGCGGTATAGGGCCGGCGRGGCGATCGTCGCCCGCCAGGAAACAATCCTGTGCCGGATCGGCAGTTCTCCCGCCCCGTCCCGAGGGCTATGTTGCAGCCGCAGCACAGGCTGCCAGCCCGAAGGGAATCCACGCGATGACGAAGGTCCTGGTCCTCTACTACAGCTCCTACGGCCATATCGAGACCATGGCCACGGCGGTGGCCGAGGGTGTGCGCGAGGCGGGCGGCGAGCCCACCATCAAGCGCGTGCCGGAGCTGGTGCCGGAAGAGGCCGCCCGCGCCAACCACTTCAAGCTCGACCAGGCGGCGCCGGTCGCCACGATCGACGAGCTGGCCGATTACGACGCCGTGATCTTCGGCGTGCCGACCCGCTTCGGCATGATGGCGGCGCAGATGAAGAACTTCCTCGACCAGGGCGGCGGCCTGTGGATGAAGGGCGCCCTGATCGGCAAGGTGGGCAGCGTCTTCTCCTCGAGCGCGACCCAGCATGGCGGCCAGGAATCGACCATCCTGAACTTCCACACCGTGCTGCTGCATCAGGGCATGGTGGTGGTCGGCCTGCCCTATTCCTTCCAGGGCCAGATGACGCTGGACGAGATCACCGGCGGGTCGCCCTACGGCGCGTCGACCATCGCCGGCGGCCAGGGCCAGCGCCAGCCGAGCGCCAATGAGCTCGCCGCCGCCCGCTACCAGGGCGCGCATGTGACCAAGATCGCATCGAAGCTCGCCGGCTGAGTGTTTGCAGGATGACGCCGCCGGGTCCTGCCCGGCGGCCGATGGAGGATGCGATGGGCCTGCTGATCGAGGGCCGCTGGGCCGACCAGTGGTACGACACCAAATCGACCGGCGGGCGCTTCGTGCGGCAGGACAGCGCCTTCCGCGACAAGGTCACGGCCGATGGCGGCTCGGGCTTCAAGGCCGAGGCCGGCCGCTACCACCTCTATGTCTGCTACGCCTGCCCCTGGGCACACCGCACCCTGATCGTGCGGGCGCTGAAGGGGCTGCAGGACGTGATCTCGGTCGACGCGGTCGATCCGTTCATGGGCGCCCAGGGCTGGACCTTCGCCGACATCCGCACCGGCATCCGCTCGCCCGGCGCCACCGGCGACCGGGTCAACGGCAAGACGGCGCTGCACGAGATCTACACCCTGGCCAAGCCGGACTATACCGGGCGGGTCACGGTGCCGGTGCTGTGGGACAAGCAGACCCGCAGCATCGTGAACAACGAATCGGCCGAGATCATCCGGATGCTGAACTCGGAGTTCGAGGAATTCGCCGACCGGTCGGTCGATCTATCGCCGGCCGCGCTGCTGCCGGAGATCGACGCGATCAACGCCGAGGTCTACGACCGGGTGAACAACGGCGTCTACAAGGCCGGCTTCGCCACCGAGCAGGCGGCGTACGAAGAGGCCGTGACCCGGCTGTTCGAGACGCTGGAGCGGCTGGAGGCGCATCTGTCGGCGCATCGCTGGCTGGTCGGCGACCGGCTGACCGAGGCCGACATCCGGCTGTTCACCACGCTGCTGCGCTTCGACCCGGTCTATCACGGCCATTTCAAGTGCAACCTGCGGCCGCTGCACGAATACCCGGCGCTGTGGGGCTTCACCCGCGAGATCGCGCAGCTGCCGGGCGTGGCCGCGACGATCGAGATGACGCATATCAAGCGGCACTATTACGAGAGCCACCACACCATCAACCCGACCGGCATCGTGCCCAAGGGCCCGGTGCTGGACCTGACTGCGCCGCACGGACGGGAGCGGCTGCCGGAGGCGCGGTAAGGCCACAAGGACAAGGCCGTCATTGCGAGGAGGCGAAGCCGACGAAGCAATCCATCGTCCCGTACGAGCGGCACCATGGATTGCTTCGCTACGCTCGCAATGACGGTGAGGAATAGGCGGACCTGAAAAGGTCGCCCCGCTCCGCTACACCCCCAGCACCGCGGTCCGCAGGATCCGGACCAGCAGGAACAGGGCGGTGAAGGCCATGGCCTCGTCCCACAGGTTCAGGTGGCCGGGCTGCGGCGGTTCGCGCGCGGCCCAGGCGAACAGCGCCGTCCACATCGCCGACAGGAACATCACCATCTGCAGCAGCGCCAGAATGTCGGCGAGCGAGCGCCGGCCGGGCAGCGCGATCACCCCGAGCAGGGCCAGCCCCATGCCGAGCCGCAGGCCGAAGCTGGCGATGCGGCGGCGGGAATCCGGGTCGGTGCGTTGCCAGATCGTCCCGGCCGGGTTCGGCTGGGCGGCCGTCCGGGACGTGTCCGTATCGTGCATGATCGTCATCCTTGACCGGCCCGTCGCGTCATCGCGGGCCTGTCGGAGCGCGACGCTGCTCCCTCACCGCATCAAGTCTCCATACGGACTCCGCGCTTGCGGTCGCGCTCGGCCCGGGCCTCGGCGGCGAGCTTGCAGTACTCCTTGCGGAGCTCCCGCAGGTCCTCCTCGGAATGCTCCTCGAGGTCGAGCATCGTGTTGCGCGCCACCTCGGTGGCCCGGATCAGCTCGTCGAGCTTGATCTGCACCGCCGCGCTGTCCCGGTTCTGGGTGTTCTGGATCAGGAACACCATCAGGAAGGTGACGATGGTGGTGCCGGTGTTCACGGTCAGCTGCCAGACATCGGAGAACCCGGCGAACGGTCCGATCATGGCCCAGACCACCATCGCGCCCGCCGCCACGCCGAAGGTGGCGGGGTGGCCGGCGAGCTGCGAGACCCGGTTGGCGAAGCGGGTGAACCAGGGGGCGTCCTTCATGGCATCCTCCAACGCGAAACGGATGCCATGACAACAGGATGACGGGCCGGATCGTGCCGGAGCGAGACGGCCGATCAGTCCGGCCGGTTGTAGTCGTACAGCACGCGGCCATAGGGCAGCGTCAGGTCGGCGATCAGGTGGTGGGCGCCGATCACCTTGCGCACCGGCAGGTCGGCCACCGGCGCGTTGACATGCGGCACCAGGTGCAGCCGCGCCGGTCCGATCCAGGACCCCTTCGGCGTGATGTCCGTCAGGTTGTAGGCGACCAGTTGGCACACCTCCGCCCGGCCGTCGACGCCCGGGATCAGCTTCAGGTTCACCTGGGTGCGCGACAGCGTCRCCATCGTCCGCTCGCCGTTGCCGGCCATGCTCTCATGCTTGTAGCCCATGGTGCCCATGGCCACGAGCTGGTCGGCATAGGACAGGGTGCCGGTCAGCGTGTCCTTGACGATCTGCAGCTTCGGATGGGCGTATTTCTTCGGGAAGCCCCAGATCTCGCGGCCGGCGGCGATCGGCGGGTCGTCRTCGAGATACATCTGGGCGACGAAGCTCATCTCCTCGCCGCGGAACTTGCAGGGGATGACCATGCCGGATTCGGTGTAGCTGCCGAAGCCCGAGCTGTCCGGCATCCGGATCCATTCGTAATGCACCACCGGCCGCTCCAGCGGCTCGAGCGGCTCCGGCAGCTGGTCGCGGATCACCTGCGGGTCGGTCTCGTAGGTGATGATCATGTATTCGCGGTTGACGAAGCGGTACGGCCCGGCCGGGTAGCTGGGCCCCGCCGCGGGCATGGACGGCAGCCGGAGGACGTCTTCGATGCGCATGAGCTCACCTCTCACCGAACGGCCGCGACCCGGCCGAGGCGGTTCATAGACAGCAAGCGCGGACGCTCCGGCGACAGTCTTTCGACAGTGATGTGACATCGCAGCGGGACCGCCGCGGCGTCATCAGCCCGTCATTCATCGCGGCCTATCGTGCCGGCTCCCGAGCAGGAGACCGGTTGCCATGGATGCGAAGAGCCCCGTTGCCCAGCCCGATGTGACCGCCCGCGGCTGGCGGCCGGACCGCTGCGACCGCGTCGCCCTGGTGCTGCAGGGCGGCGGCGCGCTGGGCGCCTACCAGGCCGGGGTGTACCAGGCGCTGCACGAGGCGGGGATCGAGCCGGACTGGGTCTCGGGCGTGTCGATCGGCGCCATCAACGCCGCCATCATCGCCGGCAACCCGCCGGAGCTGCGGCTGGAGCGGCTGCGCGCCTTCTGGGAGCGGATCACCGAGCGCAAGATCTGGCATTACACCCCGGATGGCGACCTGTTCCGGCAGATGCGCAACACCGCCAGCACCTGGATGACCATGGTGCAGGGCCAGCCCGGCTTCTTCTCGCCCCACGCCGCCAGCCCCTGGGCCGGCCTGGCCGGGGCCAAGAGCGCGACCAGCCACTACGACACCGCGCCGTTGCGCGAGACCCTGGCCGAGCTGGTGGATTTCGGGCGGATCAACGCCGGCCCGGTGCGCTTCGCGGTCGGGGCGGTCAACGTGCTGACCGGCAACTTCACCTATTTCGACAGCGCCGAGGAGGAGATCGGGCCCGATCATGTCATGGCCAGCGGCGCCCTGCCCCCGGCCCTGCCGATGGTCAAGATCGGCACCGACCACTACTGGGACGGTGGCATCGTCTCGAACACGCCCTTGCAGCACTTATTGGACCAGGATGGCGGGCTGAACACGCTGGTGTTCCAGGTCGATCTGTTCAGCGCCCGCGGGCAGCTGCCGCGCGACATGAACGACGTCATGGCCCGGCACAAGGACATCATGTATTCGTCGCGCACCCGCTACACCACCGACCTGTACAAGCGGCTGCACCTGTGGAAGACCCGGCTGGCCCAGGCGCTGGCGAAGGCGCCGGAGGAGGCGCTGACCGCCGAGGAGCGGCGGCTGCGCGACGAGCTGGCGCATCTGCCGGAGATCACCATCCTGCACCTGATCTACCAGCAGAAGGCCTATGAGGGCCACGCCAAGGACCACGAATTCTCGGGCACCTCGATGCGCGAGCACTGGCAGAGCGGCTACGAGGACACCAAGCGCACGCTGAAGCGCCGGCAATGGATGGAAATGCCGCCCGAAGGCGCCGGCATCGTCATCCACGATGTGCACAGGTTGGAGGACTGAGGGGGGCGGAGGGGTCATCCGGACGTAGGTTGGGTTCGCGGCAAGCGAACCCAACACCATGCAGCCTGAACGAGTGTTGGGTTCGCAGAGCGAACCCAACCTACGTCGTCTTTTTGTCGGCGGCGGCCCTGCCCCTCACATCCCCCGGTTCAGCGCCACGGGGAGCTTGTTCGCCTGCAGGCCGTATTTGGCCAGGATCTGGTCGTAGGTGCGGTCGGCCTGCAGCTTCTCGACCGCGGCCTTGACCGCGTCACGCAGCTGCGGCTCGGATTTCAGGACTGGGATGCCGACCAGGGATTCGGTGAAGGCCGCGCCGATCGGCACATAGGTGTTCGGCTCCAGCGTCTGGAAGTAGGGCAGCGTCTCGTTGCCCTGGGCCGCGGCCTGCAGTCGCTGGGTCTTCAGCTGGGTGCGGGCGTCGGCCGAGCCCTCGGTGCCGACCACGGTGATCGCCGGCTTGCCCTTGGCGACGCAATTGGCGTCGCTCCACTCGCCGATCTGCTGCGGCCAGTTGGTCGAGCGGCTGGCGCCCACCGTCTTGCCGCACAGGTCCTCGGTCGACTTGATCTGATCGGCCAGCGCCGTGATCGTGTAGAATTGCGCGCCGGACTTCATGTAGTCGACGAAATCGGCGGTCTCGCGCCGCGCCGGCGTGTCGCTCATCCCCGCCATCACCATGTCGATGCGGCCGGTCTGCAGCGACGGCAGCATCTGGGCGAAGGCGATCTCCTGGAACTCGGCCTCGACGCCCAGCTGCTTGGCGATCGCCTTGCCGAGGTCGATGTCGACGCCCTGCAGCTCGTTGGTCGCCGGGTCCTTGAAGATGATCGGCGGGTAGTTGTTGTTGGTGCCGATGATGATCTTGCCGGCCTGCTTGATCCGGTCGGGCACGGTCTGGGCCGAGGCGGAGGTGACGGCGAGCGCGGCAACGGCCGCCGTGGCGGCGAGCAGGGCGATACGATTCATAGAGGCCTCTCCTGTTGTTGGTTTTCCGCCGGTCACGACAGGACGGCGGCGATGAAGTCGCGGGTGCGCGGCTCGCGCGGGCTGCCCAGCACCTGCTGCGGCGGCCCGATCTCGACGATCCGGCCGCGGTCCATGAACACCACACGGCCGGCGACCTCGCGGGCGAAGCCCAGCTCATGCGTCACCACGATCATGGTCATGCCGCTGGCGGCCAGATCGCGCATCACCGCCAGCACCTCGCCCACCAGCTCGGGGTCGAGGGCCGAGGTCGGCTCGTCGAACAGCATCAGCTTCGGCTTCATCGCCAGGGCGCGGGCGATGGCGATGCGCTGCTGCTGGCCGCCGGACAGCTCGGCCGGATAGGCGTCGCGCTTGTCGGCCAGGCCGACGCGTTGCAGCAGGGCCATGGCCTCGGCCACCGCCTGCGCCTTCGGCCGCTTCTGCACCGTCACTGGCCCCTCGATGATGTTGCCCAGCACGGTCAGATGCGCGAACAGGTTGAAGCGCTGGAACACCATGCCGCTGGCCAGGCGCTGGCGCGCCACCTCGCGGTCGGTCAGGGCGTAGAGGGCGTCGCCCTCCCGCCGGAAGCCGGCAAGTTCGCCATCGACCCAGACCGCGCCGCCATCGACGCTTTCCAGCTGGTTGATGCAGCGCAGCAGCGTGCTCTTGCCCGAGCCGGACGGGCCGATGATGCACAGCACCTCGCCGCGCTCGACCTCCAGCGACACGCCCTGCAGCGCGTGCAGCGACCCGAAATGCTTGTCGACATCGGCGGCGACCACCATCGGCGGCATGGCTCAGGCCTCCTTGGGCTGGTCGATGACGACGGTCCGCTTGGCCCGGTTGTCGCCGCGGCCGCGGGCGAAGCGCTTCTCCAGGAAATGCTGGCCGATGCTGAGCACCGTGACCACCACCAGGTACCAGATCGCGGCGACGATCAGCAGCTCAATCACCCGGGCGTTGGCATAGTAGATGGTCTGGGCGTTGCGCAGCATCTCGGCGTATTGGATGACGCTGGCGACCGAGGTCAGCTTGACCATGCTGATCACCTCGTTGCCGATCGGCGGTATGATCACCCGCATCGCCTGCGGCAGCACGATCCGGCGCAGCGCCACCAGCCGGGTCATGCCGATGGCCTTGGCCGCTTCGGTCTGGCCGAGATCGACCGACAGGATGCCGCCGCGCACCACCTCGGCGGTGTAGGCGCCCTGGTTGATGCCGAGGCCCAGCAGCGTCGCCACGAAGGGCGTGATCAGGTCGACCGTCCGCCCTTCGAGCAGGCCGGGGATGCCGATGGTCGGGAACACCAGCGCCAGGTTGAACCACAGCAGCAGCTGCAGCAGCAGCGGCGTGCCGCGGAAGAACCAGATATAGCCGACCGCCACGGTCTTCAGCACCGGGTTGGGCGACATCACCATGATGGCGAAGACGACGCCGAGCGCGATGCCCAGCGCCATGGCGCAGACCGTCATCAGGATGGTGTTGGCCAGGCCCGACAGGATCGCCGGGGCTGTGAAGAACTGCCCGACCACCGGCCAGGCGATCTGGCCCTCGGCGAAGGCCTTCACGATCGCCGCCAGGGCCAGCAGGATCAGCGCCGCCGCGACCCAGCGGCCATAGTGCCGGCGCGGCACATGGCGCAGATGGGCGATCGAATAGGGCGAGGTGCCCGTCCCCATCGTTGTCGGTGTGGTGTCGGTCATGCGTTGCCCCCTGCCCGTTCAGCCGCGCGGGCCATCATAGGCCTGGGCCCAGCTGTCCTGCTCGACCAGAAGCTCGCGCAGCCGCGCCAGTTGCTCGCGCACCCGGTCCGGCGCGGTGCCGCCATGGCCGCTGCGGGCCGCGACCGCGGCCTCGGGCGTCAGGCAGGACCGGATCTCCGGCGCCAGCCGCGGGTCGACCGCCGCCAGATCGGCATCCGCCAGCTCCTCCAGCCCGATGCCACGATCCTCGCAGTGCCGGACCAGGGCGCCGGTGATCTCATGCGCCTCCGAGAACGGCACGCCGCGCCGCGCCAGCCAATCCGCCACCTCGGTCGCCAGGGTGAAGCCCTCGACCGACTGTCGCCGCAAAGTCTCGACGTTGACCTGCATCGTCCGCAGCATCCCGGCCATCGCCGGCAGCACGGCGTCGAGCGTGTCGACCGCCTCAAACGCCGCGCGCTTGTCCTCGGCCAGGTCGCGGTTATAGGCGAAGGGCAGGCCCTTCAACGCCGTCAGCATGGCCGTGAGCCCGCCGATCAGCCGGGCGGCGCGGCCGCGGGTCAGCTCGGCGATGTCGGCGTTCTTCTTCTGCGGCATGATCGAGGAGCCGGTGGCGTAGGCATCGTCCAGCTCGACCCAGCGGAACTGGCGCGACGACCACAGGAACACCTCCTCCGCCAGCCGCGACAGATGCACCGACRGCATCGCGGCGACGAACAGGAACTCCGCCACATGGTCGCGGCTGCCGACCGCGTCGATCGAGTTCTCGCAGGGGCCGTCATAGCCCAGCTCGGCCGCCGACAGGTCGGGCCTGAGGGCGATGGCGGAGCCGGCCAGCGCGGCGGCACCGAGCGGTGAGCGGGCGCTGCGCCGGTCCCAGTCCTGCAGCCGCTCGACGTCGCGGGCGAAGGTCTGGGCGTGGGCCAGCAGCTGGTGCGCGAAGGTGACCGGCTGGGCCGGCTGCAGATGGGTGAAGCCCGGCGCCAGCGTCGCCACATGCGCCTCGGCTTGCCCGACCAGCGCCTGCTGCAGCCGCATGACATGGCCGGCGAGGCGGCGGGCAACGTCGCGCAGATACAGCTTCAGGTCGTTGGCGGCCTGGTCGTTGCGCGACCGGCCGGCCCGCAGCTTGCCGCCGAGCGGGCCGAGCCGCTCGGTCAGCACGCGCTCGAGGAAGGTGTGGACGTCCTCGTCGCCATCGTTCGGGCGGACCGTGCCGGCGGCGGTGTCGCGCCCCAGCCCGGCCAGGGCGGCGGCGACCGTCTCGCCCTCGGCCGCGGTCAGGATGTCGGCCCGCACCAGCTCGCGCGCATGGGCGGCCGAGGCGGCGAGGTCGTAGGGCGCGAGGCGGAAATGGCTGGGGTCGGAGCGCGACAGGGCCATCAGCTCCGGCGCGGGCGCAGCGCGGAAGCGGGCGCCCCAGAGACGGGTCGGTTCGGTCATGCTCGGCTCCCTGTTCGGCAGGGATGCTGTCAAGCCGGCCGGCACGCCACAATGGAAATGATTTCCCCACGATAGTCCGGAATGGAATATCGTGCGCGCCAGTCCGAATGGTCATAGCCGGAGAGATGCCGCAGATCCCCCTGCCCTCCACCACCGCGCTTCGGGTGCTGGCCGCACTGGTCGAGCACGGCTCGGCCTCGGAGGCGGCGAAGAGCGTGCATCTGACCCAGAGTGCGGTCAGCAAGCAGCTGCGCAGCCTGGAGGAGATCGCCGGCATGGCCCTGTTCGCCCGCACCGGCCGGGGCTTGGTCCCGACCGAGGCCGGGCGGATCTACGTCGCCCAGGCCCGGATCGCGCTGGGGGCGCTGGAGACCGCGGCCGGGCGGATCGCGGCGCTGCGCGGGTCGCCCAACGCCATCCGGCTGCATGTCCTGCCGATCCTGGGCGACCGCTGGCTGGTGCCGCGGCTGTCGCTGCTGGCCAGGGCGCAGCCGGAGCTGGAGGTGCAGTTCACCACCCAGGCCACCGGCGACACGGTCGAGGAGGCCGACGGCGTGTTCCGCTTCGGCGAGGGCGACTGGCCGGGCCAGCAGGCGGAGTACCTGTTCGGCCGCAACGTCGCGCTGGTCGGGGCCCCGGCGCTGCTGACCCGGATGGGCGGCATCGCCGGGGCCGAGGATGTGCGCCGCTACACCGTGCTGGACCACCGCCACACGCCGCTGCGCTGGAGCGAGTTCGCCGAGGCGCAGGGCTTGGCCGGCTTCACCCCGGCCCATATGGTGCATTTCGGCTTCTACGCGCTGGTGATCCGCGCCGCGATCGGCGGCCAGGGCCTGGCCCTGGTGCCGCGCTGCCTGATCGGCGAGGAATTGCTGACCGGTCGATTGGTCAATCCGGCAGGCCTGGGCTTCCACAGCCGCCACGGCTACTGGTTCACCGTGGCGTCGGACCGGGCACCGCGCCCCGGCCTGATCGCCTTCCGCGACTGGCTGTTGGGCGAGGCCCGGACGCTGGGGCCGGAGATGTAAGACACGAAGGGAGAGACCGCCATGAAGCCCGTCATCGACCGCCAGGCCTGGGCCGAGGATCCGGATCGCTGGCACGGCGAGATCCAGCTCGGGAAATACGGCGCCGGGGTCTCGGTGATCTTCTTCGACCGGGCCGAGCCCGGCGGTGGGCCGAAGCTGCACCGCCACCCCTACCCCGAGACCTTCATCATCCGCGCCGGCCGCGTCCTGTTCACCCTGGGCGCCCAGGAGATCCTGGCCGAGGCCGGGCAGATCGTGGTGGTGCCGCCCAACACGCCGCACAAATTCACCAATCCCGGCCCCGGCCCGTTGCAGACCATCGACATCCATGAGAACGGCACCTTCATCACCGAATGGCTCGAATGAGCCGATCGCGCTGGTTGAAGGCCGCGCAGGCCGCTAGGACAGGATGATGACCCGAGAGAGTTGGACGACCGGCATGGATGCGCGCGCAAACGGTTTGACGATCAAGGCGCCGGGCCGGCCGCTGACCGGCCGGGTGACCCCGCCCGGATCGAAGTCGATCACCAACCGCGTCCTGCTGCTGGCGGCGCTGGCCCGCGGCACCAGCCGCCTGACCGGCGCGCTGAAAAGCGACGACACCAAGCTGATGGCCGCCGCCCTGCGCGCCATGGGCGTGACGGTCGAGGAGCCGGACGACACCAGCTTCACGGTCACCGGCACCGGCCGGCTGCTGGCCCCGGCCGGGCCGCTGTTCCTGGGCAACGCCGGCACCGCCACGCGCTTTCTGACCGCCGCCGTGACCATGGTCGACGGCACCGTGGTGGTGGATGGCGACGCGCATATGCGCAAGCGGCCGATCGGCCCGCTGGTGCAGGCCCTGCGCTCGCTCGGCATCGACATCGCCGACAGCAACGGCTATCCGCCGGTGACGGTGCGCGGCCACGGGCCCTTCGCGCCCGGCAGGGTCGAGATCGATGGCGGCCTGTCCAGCCAGTACATCTCCGCCCTGCTGATGGCTGCGGCCTACGGCACCGGGCCGGTCGAGGTGGCGCTGACCGGCAGCGAGATCGGCGCCCGCGGCTATGTCGACCTGACCGTGGCGGCGATGCGGGCTTTCGGCGCCGAGGTCGAGCAGGTCGACGAGGCCACCTGGCGGGTGCAGCCGACCGGCTACCGCGCCGCCGACCATGTGATCGAGCCCGATGCCTCGGCCGCGACCTATCTGTGGGGCGCCGAGGTGCTGACCGGCGGCGCCATCGACCTGGGCGTGCCCGCCTTCACCCAGCCCGATGCCAAGGCCCAGGCGCTGATCGCCCGGTTCCCGCATTTGCCGGCCGTGATCGACGGGTCGCAGATGCAGGACGCGGTGCCGACCCTGGCGGTGCTGGCGGCGTTCAACCAGACGCCGGTGCGCTTCACCGGCATCGCCAATCTGCGGGTCAAGGAATGCGACCGGGTCGTCGCGCTGGCGACCGAGCTGTCGCGCATCCGCCCCGGCCTGGGCCGCGAGGAGGGCGACGACCTGATCGTCGCCTCCGACCCCGCTTTGGCCGGCCAGACCCTGCCGACCCGGATCGAGACCTATGCCGACCACCGCATCGCCATGAGCTTCGCTTTGGCCGGGCTGAAGATCGGCGGCATCACCATCCTCGACCCCGGCTGCGTGGCGAAGACCTATCCCGGCTATTGGGATGCCCTGGCCTCGCTCGGCGTCACTTACGACGAGGTGGCCTGACCGAACGATCGGTCAATCGCGCGCCACAGCTTCGCGAACAGCCTCCCGTCGATCGCGATCAAGCCAAGCGCGATCAATGCCATGCCCATCCACGCCCGACCGGACAGAACCTCGCCCAGCACCAGGTGGCCGAGCAGCATCGCGCTGGGCGGGATCAGCAGCGTCACCAGCACCGTGTTGGTGGCGCCGACCCGGGCCAGCAGCTTGAAATAGAGGACATAGGCCAGCGAGGTGCTGAGCAGCGCCAGCCCGACCAGCGACAGCACGGTCGTGCCGCTCGGCATCGGCACGGTCCAGGGCCGGTCGACCAGGCAGACGATGGGCAGCATCATCAGGCTGGTGGCGCTGACCTGGCCGGTGGCGGTGACCATCGGCGGCAGGCCGCGGAAGCGGCGGCCGAAGATGCCGGCGAAGGCGTAGGACAAGGCGGCGCCGAGGATCGCGATCTCCGCCGTCACCTCGCCACCGAGCCCGCCCAGAACCTGCGGCCCGATCAGCACCACCACCCCGGCGAGGCCGAGCAGCACCCCGGCCAGCCGCTTCGGCGTGATCTTCTCGTCGGCGGTCAGGACATGCGCGACCAGCACGGTGAACAAGGGCGTGGTGGCGTTGAGGATGGCGGCGAGGCCGCTGCCGATCCGGGTCTGGCCCCAGACGATCAGGCAGAACGGGATCAGGTTGTTCAGCATCCCCATGCCGAAGAAGGCGGCCCAGATGCCGCGGTCGCGCGGCAGGGCCTGGCCGGCCAGCCACAGCACCGGCAGCAGCGCCGCGGCCGCCAGCCCGACCCGGACGAGGACGATGGTCAGCGGCGGCAGCTCGGCCACCGCCACCTTAGAGAAGAAGAAGGAGCCGCCCCAGACGATCGACAGGGCGATCAGCAGCAGCCAGTCGGCGATTCTCATCGCGGGTGGGGCTGCGGGTTTGGTGGTGCTCATGCCCCTGTTCTGGCCGAGATACCGCGAGGCCGCCACCCGGTTCTTGCGGTGGAAAGCCGCCATGCGAGACCTTTCTAGAGCAGCGGCCTTTCCCTTTATCGTCATTCCCGCGAAAGCGGGAATCTCTTGCCGGTCGAAGCGTGACGAGATCCCCGCTTTCGCGGGGATGACGGGTTTTGGGAGGTTTTGAAAAAGGTCTCGCCGCGCAGGACTGGTCCGACAAAGCGTCACGGCACCGGCGGCATCGGATGGTCTAGCAAGGAGCACGGCCCGCCGCCCGGAGACCCGCCGTGATCGACCCGTTCTGGCTCCTGTTCGCCGCCAAGCTGGCGCTGGCCGCCGCGATCGTGGTCGCCGCCTCGCTGCTGGTCGAGCGCAGCGGGCCGGTACTTGGGGCGATGATCGCGACGCTGCCGATCTCGGTCGGGCCGGCCTATGTCTTCCTGGCGATGGAGCACGATGCCGCCTTCATCGCCGGCAGCGCCGTGGCCAGCCTGGCGGTCAACACCGCGACCGCGGTGTTCCTGACGCTGTATTCGCTGCTGGCCCGCTCGCGCAGCCTCGCCGTCAGCCTGCCGCTGGGGCTGCTGGGATGGGGCGCCACGGCGGCCGCGGTCTCCCGGGTCGACTGGACTCTGCCCGGTGCGGTGGCGCTGAACCTGATCGTCTTCGCCGCCTGCCTGCCGATCGCGCTGCGGCGCCTGGCGGCGACCCCGCCGGTGCGGGCCGCCGGCCGGCGCTGGGACATCCCGGCGCGGGCGGCCGCGGTC
>NZ_JBFRCU010000086.1:0-30677 GCF_052113205.1 Inquilinus sp. YAF38
GGCTCGCGCGAGCCGAAGTTCACCAGGGCGAGGCCGCCGATGCCGAGCACGGCGATCACCGCCGCCGCGATCCAGCCGAGCAGCCCGCCGCGGCGCGGCGGCGCCGTCGCCGCCTCGGCCAGCCGCTCGTTCAGCGTATCGATCTCGCCGCGGGCGCTGCGCAACTCCTGCTGCAGCTGCATCACGCTGTCGTTCAGCGCGTTGAGCCGGGCCTCTTCCTGTGGCTCGGGCGCGGTCTGCGCCGGAAAGTGCAAGGAGTCGTCCTGGGGCCGTTCGCCGCTCATGCCGTGACCTGCCTCGACCGTTACCGTGATCCGCGCTGCCCCGCATACGCGCTTATTCTTCTATTATGCCCAAAACCGGGCGGCAACGCGCGGTTGCGATGCTGCACCGGCTGGGCTATCTATCCCGCCCGGCCGATTGGGGCGTCGCCAAGTGGTAAGGCAGCGGGTTTTGATCCCGTCATTCCTAGGTTCGAATCCTAGCGCCCCAGCCAGCCTCCTTCCTTCCGATCCGAAGCATATGCCGTCCGCGACGTTTGCGCTTGCCTCAGTCCGCGCGGGAACCTGCGGGCTGCTGCATCGTTTCTGGCTCAGGAGGTACGGATGATGCTCGCGGTTCTCATCGGCGGTTTCGTGCTTGCCCTGTTCTACGGCCTCGCTCTGTGCCGCGCCGCCCGGCACGACGACGAGGCGGAACGACCGACCCAGATCTCGCATCGCTGGGTGGCCCAGCCGCCCCGCTGGACGGTGTGGGCGCCGACCCGGCAGACGGCCGTCCTCCGCCTGCCGCGCCGCCACCGCTGATCCCTCATTCGACCGAGATCAGGTCGTCCTTGGCGCCCTCTGACAGGCGCCTTGCGTGGAGCCGCGCCAGCGGATCTTCCGGATGGTCCGCCGTCAGCGCCGCGAACAGCATTGCGGCCCCGGCCTCGCCGCGGCGCAGCGCCGCATAGGCGGCGGCATAGGCCTCGGCGGGGGCGGGGCAGAGCTCGTCCGGAATCAGCGCCTCGACCGGGGCGCCCACTCCGCGCAACAGCAGCCGCCCGACCGGGCGGAAGCGCCGGTCCGGGCAGGCCTTGGCCGTGGCGGCGGAGACGCAGAGCGGCGTGCCCAGCGACTTATTGGCATTCTCCAGCCGCGCCGTCAGGTTCACCACCTCGCTGTAGGCGGTATAGTCGAAATGGTGGCGGCTGCCGAAATTGCCGACCACGGCGCTGCCGGTGGCGACGCCGATCCGGGTCCGGCCGAAGGGCATGCCTTCGGCCCGGCGGGCAGCGGCGAAGCCGGTGGTGAAGCGGTGGATCGCCAGGGCGCAGGCGACGGTGCGCTCGGCATGGTCGGGTTGGTCGACCGGCGCGCCGAACATCGCATGCAGCGCATCGCCGACCATCTTGTCGATGGTGCCGCCGGCCTCCAGCACGCAGCCGCAGACGCCGTCGAAATAGGCGTTCAGCGTCGCCACCAGCCGGTCCGGCGGCACCGTCTCGCTGAGGCTGGTGAAGCCGGCGATGTCGGTGAAGATGAACGACATCTCGCGCCATTCGCCGCCCAGCCGCAGCCGCTCGGGATGCTCCGCCAGCCGGGCCACCAGAGCGGGGGCGAGATACTGCGCGAAGGCCGTGCGGATGGCGCGGCGGTCGCGCTCGACCCGCCACTGCGCCGTCGCCGCGACCGCGCCATGGGTCAGCAGCAGGCCCAGCATCGGCAGGGTCGGATCGAGCAGCAGCCCGGCTTGGCGATAGGCCAGAAAGGCGCCGGCAGCGATCGGGACCATGGTCAGCACCACCAGGCCGCCCGAGACGATCGCCGGCAGCCGCCGCCACGATGCGACCAGGGCGATGCCGAGCACCAGCAGCAGCCCGATCTCGAGCGTCATGGCCCAGGCCGGCCGTGTCAGGTGGCGGCCGAGCAGGATCTGCTCCAGCGCCTCGGCATGGGCGGTGACGCCGGCGATGCGGTCGCGCAGCGGCGTCAGCACGCTGTCGCCGAAGCCGGTGGCGGTGACGCCGATCAGGGCGATCCGCCCGCGCAGCGCCGTCGCCAGTTCAGCCTCCGGCACGGCGGGGTCGAGCACCCGCCATGCCGCCATTTGGCGGGCCGGCGCGTCCGGCGTGAAGTGCAGCCAGAACTGGCCGTCCGGAGCCACCGGCAGGATCAACTCGCCGATCCGGATCGCGTCCAGCCCCGGCCCGTCGGGCGCGGCCCGCAGCGTCACGGTGCCGGCGCCCTGGGCCACCCGCAGCGCCTCGACCGCCAGCGACGGGATCAGGGTGTCGCCGAGCCGGGAGACGGCAGGCAGCCGCCGCAGCACCTCGTCCCGGCCGGTCGGCGCGCCGATGCTGCCGTCGCCCGAGGCCGCGGCTTCGAATTCCGGCAAGCTGGGCACCGCCCCGGCGAAGCGGTCGAGCCGCTGCCGCGCCGGCCCGATCTCGGCGAAGCTGGCGATGATGCGCGGCAGCCGGCCCGGCTCCTCGGCCGGGGCGAAGGCGACGACGCTGCGGGTCCGGCCCAGCGCCCCGGCGAGGTCGCGGTCGGGGTCCGGCAGGTCCCGGGTCAGCGCCGCCAGCACGGCCGGGTCGGCGCGGCCGGCCAGCAGAGACCCGATCAGGGCCGGGGCGGTGCGGTCCGGCTCGGCCAGGACGAGGTCGAGCACGACCGCCGCCGCCCCGGCCTGCGCCAGCCGGTCGACCAGCCGGGCCAGGCGGTCGCGCGGCCAGGGCCATTGCCCGAGCCGGCGCAGGGATTCGTCGTCGATCGCGACCACGCGGACCGGCACGGCGGGATCGTAGGCGCGCGGCGCCAACCGCTGCAGCAGGTCGAAGCCCTGCAGCCGCAGCGCCGCCATAGGCGCCGGATCGGCCAGGCGCAGCGCCACCAGCGCAGCCAGGACCAGGAGGCCGGGCAGGATCGGGCCGAAGCGGCGCCACAGGCGGCGCATCGGGTCAGGGCGCCCCGGCGTCGGCGATGTCGGAGAGCGCCTCGGTGTCGCAGATCACCAGCGCCCCGTCCTGCCGCCGCAGCAGCCCCTCGGCCGACCAGCGGCCGAGCTGCAGGTTGACCTTCTCGCGGCTGGCCCCGATCAGCTGGCCGAGGTCGCGCTGCGACAGCGCCAGCGGCAGCAGCACCTCGCCGTCCGCATTGCGGGCGCTGTGCGTCTCGCTCAGCGTCAGCAGCAGCCGCGCCAGCCGCGACGGCAGCGTCATCAGGGCCACGCCCTCCAGCTGATCGCTGGTGCGCCGCAGCCGGGTCGACAGCAGCTCCAAGAGGCGGATGCAGGCCTCGGGCGATTCCTGCAGCACCGGCAGCATGTCGCGGCGGTCCAGGCTCAGCAGCCGGCACGGGCCGAAGGCGACGGCGTCGGCGCTGCGGCCGCGGCCGTCCAGCAGCGACATCTCGCCGAAGATCTCACCGGTCTCGAGGATGGCCAGCAGGATCTCGCGCCCCTGCGGCGAGGTCAGGCGCAGCGCCACCCGGCCCGCAGCCACGATCATCAGGCTGGTGCTCTCGTCGCCGCGCAGGAAGATGGTGTCGCCATCCTCGTGGCTGCGCTCGGCCAGCCTGGCGGCCAGGGCGTCGCGCTGGGCCGGGGGGAAGGCGGCGAAGAACGGGGTCTCGGAGAGGAGGCGACGCTTCTCCGCCGGCGGAACGCTGGCCACTCGGACTCTCCTGCCTTGGGTGAGCTAGGATAGGGGCTGCCTTCCATCACGGGAAGGCCCGGTTGCGGCGCGCAATGACCCAGGTAACACCGGCCGGCCTCGCTCCGAACCATGATCTCTCGGAAAGGGAGATTGCGATGTCACGACGTTCACGCTCCATCGGGCTGGTCCTCGCCTGCCTGCTGCTGCCTGCTGCGGCCCTGGCCCAGGACCGCCCGAAGATCGGCCAGGTCGACCGGCTGGAGCCGGCGGCCGGCGCCTATTACCAGGGCCAGGACCGGCTGCTCGACCCGGCGTCGCCGGTGTTCCTCGACGACACGCTGTGGACCGGCCCGCAGTCGCGGCTGCAGGTCAAGCTGGACGACGGCACCGAGCTGACGCTGGGGCCGGCGGCCCGGCTGGTGGTCGACCGCTTCGCCTATGGCGGGGCGGATGGCGACGCCGCCCTGGCGCTTCGGCGGCTGCAGGGCGCCTTCATGTTCGGCGGCGGCGGTATCGAGCAGGCGCCCAACCACAGCGTGACCATCGAGACCGGGGTCGCCACGCTCGGGGTCCGCGGCACCCGCTTCTTCGCCGGGCCGATCGACGGCGCCTTCGGCGTCCTGGTCCTCGACGGCGCGGTCGAGGTCTCGACCGATGCCGGCTCGGTGACCCTCGGCCCCGGCGAGGGGACGGCCGTCACCAGCCGCAAGGAGCCGCCGGGCGCGGTCAAGCGCTGGCCGGCCGAGAAGGTTCAGCGGGCGATGGCGATGGTCGGCTTCCGCTGAGGGAAGCCGGGGCCTACAGGCCGAGTTCGCGCTTGATCTCGGCCAAGACGGCGCAGGCCTTGTTCGGGTCCTGCGCGCTGATCGCGGGCAGCGACTGGATCTTGCCGGAGATTTCGGACAGCTTGGCCTCGGGCATCGATCCGTCGCGCACCTTGGCGCCCCAGGCCGCGACCACGGCCGCGGATTCGGCGTTGACGTCGCAGGATTCGGCGGCCAGGGCAGGTGCGGCGACGAAGGCGAGGAGGGCGGCAGTCAGGACGAGGCGGAACATACCATTCTCTGGTGCAGCGCAGCCGCAGAGGGCTGCGGGGCGGAGAATCGGCTTCAAGCATGGCAGGATCAAGGCCGGCACACCCTTCCGGTGCCGGTCCGGTTGCGCTATGAAGCGCCAATTCCCCAGGGGTGTTGGAGTACCGAAGATGGCCGAGCACGCGTCGTTCCGGAAGGATTTCCCGGTCTCCTGGGAGGAGCTGCACCGCAACGCCCGTGCCCTGGCCTGGCGCCTGGCCGAGCTGGGTCCGTGGAAGGGCATCGTCGCCATCACCCGCGGCGGGCTGGTGCCGGCCGCGATCCTGGCGCGCGAGCTCGACGTCCGGTTGATCGACACGGTCTGCGTCTCGACCTACGACCACCAGGAGCAGCGCGAATCCAAGATCCTGAAGGCGCCGGTCGAGGGCGACGGCGAGGGCTGGCTGATCGTCGACGACCTGGTGGACACCGGCCGCACCGCCCGGGTGGTGCGCGACCTGCTGCCGAAGGCGCATTTCGCCACGGTCTACGCCAAGCCGGCCGGCCGGCCGCTGGTCGACACCTTCATCACCGAGGTCAGCCAGGACACCTGGATCTTCTTCCCCTGGGACATTGAGTACCGTTACGCCGAGCCGATCGCGGAGATCCGCGCCCAGAAGCGCTGAAGCGAGAGCCCTCATGCCGATCCATTTCGAGGCGTCGGAGCTGGCGGATCGCCGCCGCCGAATCTGTGCCGAGATCGCCGCGCGCGGCCTCGACGGGCTGCTGGTGTTCCGCCAGGAGTCGCTGTACTGGCTGACCGGCTACGACACCTTCGGCTATGTCTATTTCCAGTGCCTGTGGCTCGGCGTCGACGGCCGGATGACACTGCTGACCCGTTCCGCCGACGAGCGGCAAGCCTATTTCACCTCGGTGATCGAGGATGTCCGGGTCTGGGTCGACCGGGCGGGGTCCGAGCCAGCCGACGACCTGCTGGCGATCCTCGACGAATATGATGCCCGTGACGGGCGGATCGGCGTCGAATGGGATGCCTACGGCCTGACCGCGGCGCTCGGCTTCCGGCTGAAGGCCAAGCTCGACGGCTACGCCCAGCATGAGGACGCCTCCGACCTCGTCTCCCGCTTCCGGCTGATCAAGAGCCCGGCCGAGCTGGTCTATGTGCGCGAGGCGGCGAAGCTGGCCGACGCCGCCTATGACGAGGCGGTGAAGCTGACCGGGCCCGGCGCCTTCGAGGGCGACATCCTGGCGGCGATGCAGGGCGCGGTGTGGCGCGGCGGCGGCGACGACCCGGCCAACGAGTTCATCATCGGCTCCGGCCCCGGCGCCCTGATGTGCCGCTACTTCACCGGCCGGCGCCACCTCTCGGCCGAGGACCAGCTGACGCTGGAATTCGCCGGCACCTACCGCCACTACCACGCCTGCCTGATGCGCACGCTCCTGGTTGGCAAGGCCTCGCCGGAGCACCGGGCGATGCACAAGGCGGCGGTCGATGCGCTGGAGGCGGCGAAGGCGGCGCTGAAGCCGGGCCATCCGCTCGGCGACGTGTTCGACGCTCATGCCCGGGTGGCCGACGCCGCCGGCCTGCGCCACGCCCGGCTGAACGCCTGCGGCTACTCGCTCGGCACCACCTTCGCGCCGAACTGGATGGACTCGCCGAGCCTGTCGATGTTCTTCCACGGCAACCCGACCCTGGCGGCGCCCGGGATGGTATTTTTCATCCACATCATCCTCTACGACAGCGACCGCGGCCTCGCCATGACCACGGGCCAGACCGTGCTGGTCACCGACACCGGCTGCGAGGCCCTGACCCTGGCGCCGACGGATCTGGTCGTCGCTTAGCTTCGTAGGTTGGGTTCGCGCCAGCGAACCCAACAATGGCTCAGGCGGTGCGATGTTGGGTTCGCAAGAGCGAACCCAACCTACGTCTGCAATCGTGGGTTTCTCCCGACAGCGGCGTCGCCCGCATCGACGGGCGGCGGCTGAAGGTGTCGAACCAGGGCGACAGGCGCGGCCGGCCGGGGCGGAAGTCAGGCAGGCTGCGGAACTCCAGCCAGCTCAAGGCCGTGGCCAGGGCGATCTGGCCGAGATCGAGCGGCCCGTCCAGGTCGACCTCGCGCTCGACGAAATCATAGGCCGCGACCAGCTTCGCCGCCTGGCCCTCCGCCAGGGCCGGGTAGCGCAGCGCCTCCGGCCGCCGTTCCGTCTCCCAGCGCAGGGCGATGCCGGCATCGGCCAGGCCTTGGGCCAGGGCCTGCAGCCGCAGGGTCAGGGCGCGCGCCCGACCGGCGGGCGGGATCAGCTTCGGCCCGTCATGCAGGCCGTCCAGGTGGTCGCAGATGGCGACGCTGTCGAACAGCGCCAGCCCGTCCGCGCAGATCAGCACCGGCACCTTGCCCAGCGGATTGGCGGCGAACACCGCCTCGTTGCGCCGGGTCGGGCTGGTCTCGTGATGGATCACCTCGATCCGGCCGGCCAGCCCGGCCTCATGCGCCATCACCAGCACCTTGCGGGCATAGGGGGAATGGGTCTGGTACAGCAGCTGCATGATCGGCCCCGGGTGGAGTGGAACTGCCGTGACCCTATCCGCCGGCCGGCGGGAGGTGCGCGCGATGATCGCGCCCTAACGCAAGTTCTTTGCGTCAGCCGAGGCGTCCGACCTTCATCCTGGGATCCAGCAGGTCGCGCAGGCCGTCGCCGATCAGGTTGAGGCCCAGCACTGCCACGGCGATGGCCAAGCCAGGGAACACCGCCTGCAGCGGCGCCTGAGCCAGCAGGGTCTGGGCATCGAGCAGCATCTTGCCCCAGCTGGCCTGCGGCGGCTGGGTGCCGAGGCCGAGATAGCCGAGCGCCGCTTCGGCCAGGATGGCGATGGCGAACTGGATCGTCGCCTGCACGATCAGGGCGTTGGCCATGTTCGGCAGCACGTGGCGCAGGGCGATGTCCAGGCGCGACCGGCCCAGCGACTGGGCGGCGCGGACGAAGTCGCGGCCATAGACCACCAGCGCGGCGCCGCGCGCCACCCGGGCGAAGACGGCGATGTTGAAGATGCCGATCGCCAGGATGGCGTTGACCGCGCCGGGGCCCATGAGCGCGGTGATCAGGATGGCGCTGAGGATCGCCGGGAAGGCGAAGGTCAGGTCGACGGCGCGGCCCAGGATCTCGTCGGTCCAGCCTCGCCTTGCCGCGGCCCAAAGGCCGAGCGGCACGCCGATGACCAGGCCGATGACGACCGCGACCACCCCGACCGCGACCGAGGTGCGGGCGCCGACCATGATGCGCGACAGCGTGTCCCGCCCCAGCTGGTCGGTGCCCAGCCAGTGCAACGCGCTCGGCGTCTGCAGCTTCTGCGGAATGGCGATGGCGTTCGGCGCGTAGGGCGTCCAGAGTAGGCTGAGCACGGCCATGCCGATGAAGACGACGCAGAGGGCGAGGCCGAGGACGAAGCCGCGATGGACGAGCAGCCGGATCATCGTCACCCCGCCTGTTTCGGTCGCGGGTCGATCACGGCATAGACCACATCGACCAGGAAATTGACCGTGACGACGATCGCGGCCAGCAGCACCACCACGTCCTTGACCACGATCAGGTCGCGCTGGGCGATGGCCTGGAAGGCCAGCCGGCCCAGCCCGGGCAGGGTGAAGACATTCTCCACCACCACCGCGCCGGCCATCAGGAAGCCGAACTGCAGCCCGATGATGGTGGCGACCGGGATCAGGGCGTTGCGCAGCACGTGCCGGCGCAGCACCTGGCCCTTCGACAAGCCCTTGGCCCGGGCGGTGCGGACATAGTCCTCGCGCATCGTCTCCAGCATCGCGGAGCGGACGATACGGGCCAGGATCGCCGCCTCGGTCAGCGCCAGCGCCACGGCCGGCAGGATCAGCGCGTATAGCGCCTGGCCCCAGCCGGCGGACCAGCCGGGGAAGCCGCCGGCGCCGAACCAGCCGAGCTGCAGCGCGAACAGCCAGATCAGCATGATGCCGACCCAGAAGCTGGGCACGGCGAGGCCGAGCTGGCTGAACCCCATCACCCCCCAGTCGCCGACCCGGTTGTGCTTCACCGCGGCCAGCATGCCGAGCGGGATGGCCAGGGCGGTCGACAGCAGCAGGGCGAACAGCGCCAGCGGCGCGGTCACCGCCAGCCGGTCGCCGATCAGCTTCGCCACCGGCAGCTTATAGGTGTAGCTGGTGCCGAGATCGCCGGTCAGGGCGCCGCCGACCCAGTCGAGGTAGCGGACCGGCGCCGGCCGGTCGAGACCCATCTGGGTCCGCAGCGCCGCCAGCGTGTCCTCGCGCGCCTCGGTGCCCAGCATCAGCAGCGCCGGGTCGCCGGGCAGCACCTCGAGCACGGTGAACACCACCACCGAGGCGGCGAACAGCGTGAACAGCAGCGTCAGCACCCGCCGCCCCAGGAAGCCGAGCATCAGCGGCCCCGGCCCGTAGAGAAAAGCCGGGATCCCTTCTTAGTCGATTTGCGCCGCGTCTCGGTCATTCCACCCAATGGGCCTTGGTCATGTCGTTGGCGGCGATCGGGCTGTTCTTCCACATCCCCATCAGCTTGGCGTTGCGCACGCCGGTCTTCGGCAGCTGGAACAGGAACACCGCGGCCTCGTCGTCCGACAGGATCTGCTGCGCCTGCTGGTACAGCGCCTTGCGCTGCTCCGGGTCGATCGTGCGGTTCAACTGCTGGATCACCTCGTTGAAAGCCGGGTTGTCGTAGCCGAAATAATACTTGTCCTTGCCACGGGCATAGATGTCGATGTCCAGCGCCTCGGTGTGCGCGACGATGGTCATGTCGTAGTCGAAGCCCTTGAACACCTGCTCCAGCCATTGCGCCCATTCCACCGGCACCAGCTCGACCTGGACGCCGATCTCGGCCAGCTGCGCCTGGATGATCTCGCCGCTGCGGCGGGCATAGCCGGGCGGCGGCAGCTTCAACGTCGCCTTGAAGCCGTCCGGATAGCCGGCCTCGGCCAGCAGCGCCTTGGCCTTGGCCGGGTCGTAGGGATAGGCGCCGGTCAGGTCCTTGTAGGCGGCTTCATAGGGCGCGAAATGGCTGCCGATCGGGGTGCCGTAGCCGAACATGGCGCCATCGATCAGCGCCTGGCGGTCGATCGCCATGGCCAGCGCCCGCCGCACCTTGACGTCGCCGAACGGCTTGCGGCGCTGGTTCACCGCCAGCACGGTCTCGCCGGCGGTGGTGCCGATCTCGACCGCGAAGCGCGGATCGGCCTTGAACTGGTCCAGCGTCTCCGGCGCCGGCATGTTCGGGAAGGCGTCGATGTCGCCCGACATCACCGCGGCCGAGGCGGCGGCCGGGTCGGCGACGAAGCGGAAGGTCAGCTTGGCCAGTTGCGGCTTGTCGCCGGCATAGGCGTCGGTGCGCTCGAGCGTGACATGGTCGCCCGGCACCCATTCGACGAATTTGAACGGGCCGGTGCCGATCGGGTGGGTGCCGTTGTCGGCGGCGGAGTTCGGCGCCACGATCAGCGCCGCCGCCTGGCCGAGATGGAACAGGAACAGCCCATCCGGATGCGACAGGGTGATCACCACCTGGTCCGCCGCCGGGGTGTCGACCGATTGGATCGGCTCGAAGAAGACCTTCTGCGGGTTGGTCGAATCGGCGGCGCGGGCGCGGTCCAGCGAGAACTTCACCGCCTCGCTGTCGAATTTGGTGCCGTCGTGGAAGGTGGTGCCGCGGCGCAGGGTGAAGGTGTAGGTCAGGGCGTCGTCCGACACTTTCCATTCGGTGGCCAGCCCCGGCTGCACCTGGCCGTTCTCGTCGATCCGGGTCAGCCCCTCGAACAGGTTGGCATAGACCACCTCGGCGATGGCCGCGGCGGCGCCGCCGGTCGGGTCCAGGTTCGGCGGCTCCAGCACCATGCCGATCACGGCCTGATCCTTGGCGGCCAGCGCTGGTGTTGCGATCAGCCCAACCGCCAGCGCGGCGGCGGCGAGCATGCCCCTCATCCCCATCGTCGTCTCCCTGTTCGGCCGTGCCGTCGCCGGCCGGCCCGAATCCCGGCGCTTCGCGTTCGCCGCGGATGATGGCAGCGCCGCCGGGGCGGGTTCAAGGCTTGCCGTATTTCTCTCGCCAGGCGGTGTGCGGCCCCAGCGTCCCGGCATGCCAGACGCCGCGGGCGAGCGCACCGGTCCGGTCCCGCTCCCTCCAATGTCGTAGCGGGCATCTCCGGATGGCTGCCTGGGCCGGGTCGGTCCCATTGCCTATCCTTGCGTTCGGGGAAGCGACGGCTGCTCCGCAACGCGGCCTCTCCGCTGCCCCACTTGGGACCGGATAGATAATCTGAACCGAAAGGGGCGGAGGGCTATCCGGTCCCATTTTTGCTGGTCTTGCCGTATTTCTCCCGCCAGGCGGTGTGCGCCCCCAGTGTTTCGGCATGCCAGACGCCGCGGGCGATGGCGCGGGCGACGCAGTCGGCGGCGATGGCGCCGATCCGGGCCAGGGCCGCGGCCCGCGGCTCCGGCAGCGTCACGGCGCCGGTGGCCAGGGCGAAGACCGTGTCGCCGTCCATCGGTGTGTGCACCGGGCGGATGGCGCGGGCCAGGCCGTCCTGCGCCATGATCGCCAGGCGCTGCGCCTCGGCCTTGGTCAGGGCGGCATCGACCGCGACGATGCCGATCGTGGTGTTGCCGCCGGGCTCGGGCTGGGCCGCGGCGGGATGGCGGAACAGCACCGGCTCCGGTCCTGCCGGGCCGGTCGGGCGGTGCGGGCCGCCGAACTCGTCCGCCTGCTCCCAGGGCCAGGCCCAGAAAGTCCCGTCCGGCATGGTCACGGCGCCGACCGGGTTGGCGGCGACCAGCGCGCCGACGGTGACACCGGTCTCGGGGTCGATGGCGGACGCCGTGCCCAGCCCGCCCTTGCAAGTCGCGGTCTTGGCCCCGGTGCCGGCGCCGGCATTGCCCTGGCGCACCTCCGTCCCGGCGGCGTCGCAGGCGGCCAGCGCCAAGGCGCGATAGGGCGGCGTGTCGCCCCAGCCCTTGTCGCCGCCATTGGTCAGATCGAACAGGATTGCGGCCGGCACGATCGGCACCTGTACGCTGCCCACCGGATGGCCGCGGCCACGGGCGGCGAGCCAGGCGACGACGCCCGACGCGGCCTCCAGCCCATGCACCGAGCCGCCGGACAGCACGACGGCATCGATCGCCTCGACCAGGCAGGTCGGGTCCAGCGCGTCGGTGTCGCGCGTACCGGGGGCGCCGCCGCGGACATCCACGGCAGCGGTGCACCGCATCTCCGGCAGCATCACGGTCACGCCCGTGCGCGCAGCCAGGTTCTCGGCCTGGCCGACCAGCAGGCCGGCGATGTCGGTAATGGAATTGCGCGGGCCCGGGCGGATGGTCATGGCGGTCTCTCGGCGGCGGCGGGGCCAGCAGACAGGATCGGCCGGTCCGGCGTCAACGTCGCAGTTCCCGTCGCGCGGCCGCGCCCCTATGCTCCGCCGCCATGACCGACCTGCCGCTCATCCGCCTGCAGCCCGGCCGCGACAAGCGCGTCGCCGCCGGCCATCCCTGGATCTTCTCGAACGAGATCGCCATGACGCCGGAGCTGCGCGAGGTGCCGCTGGGCGCGCCGGTGCGGGTCGAGGCGGCGAGCGGCAAGTCCCTCGGCGTCGGCGGCTTCAACCGGCACGCGCTGATCGCGGTGCGCATGCTGGACCGCAGCCCGGATGCGGCGATCGACACCGGCTTCCTGCGCCGGCGCCTGGCCGCGGCCCTGGCGCTGCGCGACACGCTGTTCGGCCGGCCCTTCTACCGCCTGGTCCATGCCGAGGCCGACGGCCTGCCGGGGCTGATCATCGACCGCTACGGCGACGTGCTGGTGCTGCAGAGCAACACCGCGCTGATGGACCGGCTGGAAGGACCGCTCTGCGACGCGTTGGAAGAGCTGCTCAAGCCCCTCGCCATCGTGCTGCGCAACGACAGTACCGCGCGCGGCCTGGAAGGGCTGGCGGAGGAGGTGCGGGTCGCCCGCGGCGCCCTCGACGGCCCGGTCGCGGTGGAAGAGAACGGGGCGGTATTCGAGGCCGACCCGCTCGGCGGCCAGAAGACCGGCTGGTTCTTCGACCAGCGCGACAACCGCGCCTTCGTGGCGAAGCTGGCCCGCGGCCGGCGGCTGCTCGACGTCTACACCCACACCGGCGGCTTCGGCATCCAGGCGGCGCTGGCTGGGGCCGAGGCGGTGACGCTGGTCGACCGCTCGGCCCCGTCGCTGGAGCTGGCGGCCAAGGCGGCCGCCGCCAACGGCGTCGCCGACCGGGTCGTCACCGCCCGCGGCGAAGCCTTCGCCGAGCTGGAGCGTCGCGGCGGCGAGGGCGAGCGCTGGCCGGTGGTGGTGGTCGACCCGCCCGCCTTCGTGAAATCGAAGAAGGACCTCGCTGCCGGGTCGCGCGGCTATGCCAAGCTGGCCCGGCTGGCGGCGCGGGTGACCGAGCGCGGCGGTTTCCTCTGCATCTTCTCCTGCAGCCATCACGTCGACCCGGCGCTGTTCGCCGAGCAGGTGGCGCGCGGCCTGGTCGATGCCGGGCGGATGGGCCGGATCCTGCGCCAGTCCGGCGCCGGGCCGGACCATCCGGTGCATCCGCTGCTGCCGGAGAGCGCCTATCTCAAGGGCATTGTGCTGCAACTCGACTGAGGTGGCTGGTTCGCTTCTACGAAACCCTTTTCGTCATCCCCGCGAAAGCGGGGATCTCATCCCGCATGACCGGCGAGAGATTCCCGCGTTCGCGGGAATGACGGGAATGGGAAGGGGCTCGGGGCATCGTCCACGGGGTTGACAAGCCGGGCCGCTCCCGCTGGTCTAGACCAGCCAAAAGGGGAGGCCCGAGACAATGACCACCATCCTGACCCGTGCCCTGCTCGCGGGCGCGGCGCTCGCCGCGCTGGCCGGCGCCGCCCGCGCCGAGGACGTCACCCTGACGATCGAGAGCTGGCGCAACGACGACCTCAAGATCTGGCAGGACAAGATCGTCCCGGCCTTCGAGTCGTCGCATCCGGGGATCAAGCTGAACTTCGCGCCCTCGGCGCCGACCGAGTACAACGCCGCGCTGAACGCCAAGATGGAGGGCGGGGTCGCCGGCGACATCGTCGCCTGCCGCGCCTTCGACGCCTCGCTGGCGCTGTTCCAGAAGGGTCATCTTGCGTCGGTCAACGACCTCAAGGGCATCGACGCTTTTCCAGAGGCGTCGCGGACGGCCTGGAGCACCGATGACGGCAAGACCACCTATTGCGTGCCGGTCGGCTCGGTGATCGGCGGCTTCATCTACAATAAGCAGATCTTCGACAAGCTCGGCCTGACCCCGCCGCAGACCGAGGCCGAGTTCTTCGCACTGCTCGACAAGATCAAGGCCGCCGGGGAAGTGCCGCTGTCGATCGGCACCGCCGACCAGTGGGAGGCCGCGACCATGGGCTTCCAGAACATCGGCCCGAATCATTGGCAGGGCGACCCGGGTCGCCGCGCGCTGATCGCCGGCACCGCCAAGTTCACCGACGCGCCCTATGTCGCCGCCTGGGCCGAGCTGGCCAGGTGGAAGCCCTATCTGGCCGACGGCTATGAGGCGCAATCCTACCCGGACAGCCAGAACCTGTTCACCCTCGGCCGTGCCGCGATCTACCCGGCCGGGTCGTGGGAGATCCCGCTGTTCGAGGCCCAGGCCGACTTCCCGCTCGGCGCCTTCCCGCCGCCGGTGGCGAAGGCGGGCGACCCCTGCTTCATCTCGAATCACACCGATCTCGGCTTCGGCATGAACGCCCACAGCAAGCATCCGGAGGCGGCGCGCGCCTTCCTGGAATGGGTGGCCTCGGCGGAGTTCGCGGCGCTCTACACCAACGCCCTGCCGGGCTTCTTCACCCTGTCGACCCACAAGGTCGAGCTGAAGGACCCGCTGGCGGCGGAGTTCCAGGGCTGGAAGGACAAGTGCGGCGGCAACATCCGCTTGGCGCACCAGATCCTGTCGCGCGGCAAGCCCAATGTCGACCAGGCGATCTGGAACGTCTCGGCCCAGGTGCTGAACGGCTCGATGACTGCCGAGCAGGCCGGCGCCAAGGTCCAGGAGACCCTCGACGCCTGGTACAAACCGCCGGGCAAGTGAGAGAGGGCTGAGCACGATCAAGGCGATTGGCATACTATGCCAATCGCCCTATCTTATTCCTCTGCAGACGTGTTCAGAGGACCGCCCGCGATGCCGACCCGCAACGTCGTCGTGACCGATCACCAGGCCGAGCTGATCGAAGGGCTGGTCAAATCCGGCCGCTACCAGAATGCCAGCGAGGTCCWGCGCGAGGGACTCCGTCTGGTCGAGCAGCGCGAGCAGGAAGACGCGGCCAAGCTGGAGCGTCTGCGGGCCGCGGTTCAGGTCGGAATCGATGCAGTAGAGCGCGGGGACTATACGGAGTTCGATTCGGTGGAGGATCTGCGCCGGCATATGAGAGCGATAGCAGACTCGGCTCTGTCTGGCCTGCCGGACTGACGCATGCCCGGGCGCCGCTGGCGGGTCAACCTGAGCACCGCGGCTGAGCGCGACCTTTTCTCCATCCTGCAATGGACCGGCCAGAGCTTCGGGACGAAACAGGCGCTCGTCTATGAGGAGACGATCGCGCATGCGGTCACGGCTCTCGCGGCAGGGCCGGATCTTCCGGACAGCAGGAAACGAGACGACATCGGTCCAGGCATGCGGGTGTTACACATCGCCAGGCGCGGGCGGAAGGGGCGGCATCTGCTGGTCTACTACGCCGTAAAAGACGGCGAGATCATTGTCGTCCGTATTCTCCACGATACGATGCACCTCGCACGACACGTGCCGTAAAACAATGAGCCGTAGGTCGGGTTTGCCCAAGCGAACCCGACGCCCCATCAGTGTATCAGCCATGCCGACTCGATCGGACGCCACCCGCCGACAGTCTCGTGCCGATCCTGCCGCAGGTCAAAGCGGCATCCGCCGCACAGCAGGGCTTGATGCCGGTGCTGCCGCCCTTCATCCTGCGATCGTCTTACTTTGCCGGGATGCAGTCTGATGGCCGGCGCGGATCATCTCACGACGATCATTTCCACCAAGGGGCAGGTCTTCCTGCCCAGCGCCATCCGCCAGCGGCGGGACTGGCGGGCGGGAACGCGGCTGGTGGTCGAGGAAACGCCCGAAGGCGTGCTGTTGCGGCCAGTCCCAGCCTTTCCCGAGACGCGGCCCGAGGATGTGTTCGGCTCGCTCCGCCTTCGCGGCAAGCCGAAGTCGCTGAAGGAGATGGACGCCGGCGTGCTCGCCGAGGCCAGAAAGTAAGTCGGACTCGCTCCGGCGAGCCCTGCCTACTCGTTGATCCGCGTCAACTGCGTGTCGGCATCCCAATCCGGAGGCGGCCCCTTGTAACTCCACCAGCGCTTGCCGCCGGCGATCCATCGCGCCCGAAGTTCGGAGTGGCTCGTCATAGCATCTTCATAGCCGAACTCGATTCCGCAGCATGGGCAGATTTCGAACGACGCGCAGCCATGCTCGTCACGCGGCGCCTCATCGAGCCCGGGAAAGCCACAGACCGGACAGGCGAAGCTCACCTGGTATCGCTCAAGCCCCCACCCGGGCCAGCAGCAGCAGGCGGCGGAAGGGGAACAGGGTGCTGCCGTCCGGCTGCGGCGGATAGGCCTGGGCCAGCCGGGCTGCATAGGTGGCGATGAAGGCGTCGAGCTCCGGCCCCGACAGCGCCGCCATCACCGGCAGCAGCGCCGTGCCGCGCACCCAGTGCAGCACCGGGTTGTCGCCCTTCAGCACATGCAGGTACTCGGTCTCCCAGATGTCGAGCGCGGCGGTGCGCGGCGCCAGCAGGTCGTAATAGGCGGCCGGGGTGCCGACCGGCGGGCGGCGCAGCGGGATCCGGCCGGACCAGGGCGGCTCCGACGCCAGCGCCCGCATCAGCACGTGGCTCGGCGCGTCGAAGTTGCGCGGCATCTGCACCGCCAGCACGCCGCCGGGGGCGAGGAAGGACAGCAGCCGCGGCACCAGCGCCTCGTGTCCGTCCAGCCACTGCAGCGCGGCGTTGGAGAAGATCAGGTCGACCGGCTCCTTGGGCGACCAGTCGGCGATGTCGCCTTCGACCCAGTCCAGGTCCGGATGGGTCGCCCGCGCCTCACGCAGGGCGTTGCGGTCGCGGTCAAGGCCGGTGACCGCGGCGCGCGGCCAGCGTTCGGCCAGCTGCGCCGCCAACGCGCCGCTGCCGCAGCCGAGGTCGACGATCCGTCGCGCCTCGATGTCCGGCAGCCGGGTGATGAGGTCGAGCCCGGGCTGCAGCCGCGGGCCGGCGAATTTCAGGGTGTGGGTCGGATTCCATGCCATAAGGTCAATCTACCGGAAGACCGGCCTCCAGCGCATCCCCGCACCGATCTATGGGCGTTCGGTTGACTCGGGCGCCATGCGTGCCTATAACCCGCCACCGTTTTGCGTCCGGAAGGGCGCAGTAAGCCTATCCGGAGTTCCGATCGTGAAGAGAACCTTTCAGCCCAGCAAGCTGGTGCGCGCGCGCCGCCATGGTTTCCGCGCCCGCATGGCGACCGTCGGCGGCCGCCGCGTGCTGTCCAATCGTCGCGCCAAGGGCCGGAAGCGCCTCTCCGCGTAATCCGGACCCGGCAGATTTGTCTTTGGCAAATCTGCTGATTTGAGGGCCTGGGCCGGGGTGACCGGATGCGCGTCCGCCTTGACGATTCCTCCCTGATCCGCCTCGGCCGGCTGAAGAAGCGGGCCGAGTTTTTGGCTGTTGCCGGAACGCGCCGCAAATGGGCGCAGCCGGGGGTGATCGTCCAGCTGCGCCGCTGGGACCAGGCCGGGACCGACGCCGAGGCGACCGCCGGCTGCGACCTGCGCGTCGGCTACACCGCCAGCCGCAAGGTCGGCAATTCGGTCGCCCGCAACCGGGCGCGCCGCCGCCTGCGCGCCGCCGCCGCCGAGGTGCTGGGCCGCCGGGCGGCGCCTGGTGTCGACCTGGTGCTGATCGCCCGCGGCGAGACCATCCGCCGGCCCTTCGCCGATCTGGTCGCCGATCTCGACCGCGCCCTGCAGAAGCTGGGCGCCGTGCGCCCGGCGCCAGGAGTCGGAGGGGCGGAGGCGGGCGGGGCCGCGGCATGAGCCCGCTGGCCCATGCGATGCGCGCCCTGGTGATCGGCTACCGCTACAGCCTGTCGGCGCTGATCGGACGCCAGTGCCGGTTCGCGCCCACTTGCTCCGCCTATGCGATCGAGGCTATTGAGCGGCACGGTGCGATCGCCGGGGGCTGGCTGGCCCTGCGGCGCATCGCGCGTTGCCACCCCTGGGGTGGGTCGGGGTATGACCCCGTGCCCGACACCCTGACCAAGGATGCCGGTGGATCCGGCCGCGACGCCTGCTGCGGCGGTGCGGCCCGGTCCACCGACACCTGATTGCACGACTGACCGGCCGGCCAGATTTAGGGGCAGAGGCCGGGACCGGAGCCCTGATGCGATGACCGACCAGAAGAACCTGATCCTGGCGATCGCCCTTTCGCTGGCCATCCTTCTCGGCTTCCAGTTCCTGTTCCCGTCGGCGAAGCCCACCACGCCGTCGGGACAGCAGCAGACCACCGCTCCCGCCGCCACCACCTCGACCGCCTCGCCCCAGGCCCCGACCGCGGTCGGTGGCGCGGCCCAGGCGCCGGTGGACCGCGCCCAGGCGCTGGCCCAGACCCAGCGGGTCAAGATCGAGGCCCCGCGCTTGCACGGCTCGATCAACCTGACCGGCGGCCGGATCGACGACGTCACCCTGCGCGACTATCGCGAGACGGTCGACCCGAACAGCCCGGAGATCGTGCTGCTGACGCCGCTGGGCGGCCCGTCTCCCTATTATGCCGACTACGGCTGGGCGCCGGCCGATCCGTCGGTCGTGGTGCCGGGCGCGAACACGGTCTGGACCGCCGACCGCGAGACGCTGACCCCGGACACGCCGGTGGTGCTGCGCTGGGACAATGGCCAGGGGCTGGTGTTCGAACGCACCATCTCGATCGACGCGAACTACATGTTCACGGTGGTCCAGCGGGTCGTGAACAACACCGACAAACCGGTGCAGCTCGCCTCCTACGGCCGGGTGCTGCGCTTCGGCACGCCGGTGACCCAGGGCTATTACGTGCTGCATGAGGGCCCCTACGGCGTGTTCAACGGCACGCTGGAGGAGAAGACCTACAAGGACATCCAGGACGACAAGGCGGTCAAGAACACCACCACCGGCGGCTGGCTCGGCTTCACCGACAAGTACTGGCTGGCCGCGCTGATCCCGGACCAGGCGGTCAAGGTCGACACCCAGTTCCTGCACCAGTCGGACGGCGGCGGCCGCTACCTCGCGACCTATCAGGCCGAGCCGCAGACCGTGGCCCCGGGCCAGGCCGTGGAATCGACCGGCCGGCTGTTCGCCGGCGCCAAGGAAGTCGACCTGATCGGCAGCTATCACGAGACGCTGAACATCACCAAGTTCGACTTCGCCATCGATTTCGGCTGGTTCTGGTTCCTGACCAAGCCGTTCTTCAAGATCCTCGCCTGGATCCACAGCGTCGTCGGCAATTTCGGCGTCGCGATCCTGATCTTCACCCTGGCGCTGAAGCTGCTGTTCTACCCGCTGGCGGACAAATCGTACCGCTCGATGGCGAAGATGAAGGCGCTGCAGCCGGAGATGGTGAAGCTGCGCGAGCGCTTCGCCGACGACAAGGCCAAGCAGCAGCAGGAGCTGATGGCGCTGTACAAGCGCGAGAAGGTCAACCCGGCCGCGGGCTGCCTGCCGATCATCATCCAGATCCCGGTGTTCTTCGCGCTGTACAAGGTGCTGCTGGTCACCATCGAGATGCGGCACGCGCCGTTCTTCGGCTGGATGCACGATCTGTCGGCGCCCGACCCGACCACGGTGTTCAACCTGTTCGGCCTGATCCCGTGGACCCCGCCGGCGATGCTGATGATCGGCGCGGCGCCCATCATCATGGGCTTCACCATGTTCCTGCAGCAGAAGCTGAACCCGGCGCCGGCCGACCCGGTCCAGGCCAAGGTGTTCATGGCACTGCCGGTCGTCTTCACCTTCATGCTGGCGCATTTCCCGGTCGGGCTGGTGATCTACTGGGCCTGGAACAACACGCTGACGATCCTGCAGCAGTGGTCGATCATGAAGCGCATGCATGTGAAGATCTCGGGCGGGATGGAGGAGGGCTCCGAGGCGCCGGCCGCCCTGCCGCCCTCGGTCACCCGCAAGAAGAACGGCGACGGCGCCGCGAAGGCGCCTGGCCCCCGCAAGCCGGCGGGCCGCAAGGGGTGACCGAGCCGCAGGCGGCCGAAAGAGAGGCATTCGGGCCGGAGGCGATCGAGGCGGGGCGGCTGCTGTTCGCGCAGGAATGCCGCTTCACCTGGGGGTCGGCCGCGCTGACCGACCTGCCGCCCGCCGGCCTACCGGAGATCGCCTTCGCCGGCCGCTCCAATGTCGGCAAGTCCAGCCTGGTCAACGCCCTGACCGGGCGGAAGACCCTGGCCCGCATCAGCCACACCCCGGGCCGCACCCAGCAGCTCAACTTCTTCGACCTCGGCGGCCGGCTGTCGCTCGTCGACCTGCCGGGCTATGGCTATGCCAAGGTGTCGAAGTCGCTGTCCCATGGCTGGACCGAGACGCTGAAGGGCTATCTGCGCGGCCGGGCGACGCTGCGCCGGGCCCTGGTGCTGGTCGACGGCCGGCACGGCATCAAGGAGTCGGACGCCGAGATCCTGAAGCTGCTCGACGACACCGCCGTCGCCACCCAGGTGGTGCTGACCAAGATGGACAAGGTCGGCAAAGGCGAGCGCGAGCGCCGGATCCCGGAGGTCGAGGCCGAGCTGAAGCGCCATCCAGCCGCCTTCCCGCGGGTGTTCCTGACCAGCAGCGACAGCGGCGAGGGCATCGCCGAGCTGCGCGCCTTCCTGACCGAGATCGCGAAGAACGGCTAAGCGCGGTTGATCACGGCCGCGCGCTGGGGCATGAGAGGGGCGCCGGCAACCGCTCGCAGGAATCGAGCTCGATGACCAAGCCCTTCGCCGCCCCGCCCAACCTGCCCGCCGCCTCGCTCGACAAGGCCCATACCTTGGTCGAGGCGCTGCCCTTCATGCGCCGCTATGCCGGTGCCACCTTCGTGATCAAATACGGCGGCAACGCCATGGGCGACGACTCGCTGACCGAGAGCTTCGCCCGCGACGTCGTGCTGCTGAAGCAGGTCGGCATCAACCCGGTGGTGGTGCATGGCGGCGGCCCGCAGATCGGCGCGATGCTCGAGCGGCTGAACATCAAGTCGGAATTCGTCGACGGTCTGCGCGTCACCGACCGCAACACCGTCGACGTGGTCGAGATGGTGCTGTCCGGCAACATCAACAAATCGATCGTCTCCGCCATCCAGTCGGTCGGCGGCAAGGCGGTCGGCGTCTCCGGCAAGGATGGCGGCCTGATCTCGGCCCGCAAGCTGCAGCGCACCAAGCGCGACCCCGACAGCAACATCGAGCGCATCCTCGACCTCGGCTTCGTCGGCGAGCCGGCGGCGGTGAACCCTGAGATCCTCGAGGCGTTCGAGGACAGCGACTTCATCCCGGTGATCGCGCCGATCGGCGTCGGTCCGCGCGGCGAGAGCTACAACATCAACGCCGACACCGCCGCCGGCGCCATCGCCGCGGCGCTGAACGCCACCCGCTTCTTCCTGCTGACCGACGTCGCCGGCGTGCTCGACAAGGACAAGAAGCTGATCCAGGAGCTGCCGCTGGCCCGGGCGCGCGAGCTGATGACCGACGGCACCATCTCCGGCGGCATGATCCCGAAGCTCGAGACCTGCATCTCGGCGGTCGACCAGGGGGTCGAGGGCGCTGTGATCATGGACGGCCGGGTGCCGCACGCCGTGCTGCTGGAGGTCTTCACCGAGGGCGGCATCGGGACTTTGATCCGGGCGTAAGGCGTCGCGCCTGAAGCTGCCTTTGGAGCCTTCCTTTCCTGTCATTGCCGGGCTTGACCCGGCAATCCAGGGGCCACCCGGAGCGGCGTCGACATCTCCTGGATGCCCGGGTCAAGCCCGGGCATGACAGAACGGGAGGGCAGTAAGCGTGCGGTCAGCCTCCCTGCCACCTATGCCCCCACCAGCCGCGCCACCGCGTCCAGCAGCACCTCGGCGCCGGCGGCCAGTTGCTCGGGCTCGGTGAACTCCGCCGGGTTGTGGCTGATGCCGCCGCGGCTGGGCACGAAGATCATCGCCGACGGTGCGATCCGGGCGATCATCTGGGCATCGTGGCCGGCGCCGGAAGTGATCCGTCGCCAGCGATGGCCGCGCCGCTCCGCTGCCTCGGCGACCAGCCGCACCAGCGCCGGGTCGAACCGCACCGGCTGGAACCGGGCCAGCCGCTCGGTCGCGACCTCCACTCCCTCCGCCGCCGCCAGCGTTTCGAGATAGCCGGCCAGCGCGGCTTCGGCCGCCTGCAGCCGCTCCTCGTCAGGATCGCGCAGGTCGACCGTGAACACGGCGCGGGACGGGATCACGTTGATTGCGTCCGGCTCCAGCCGCAGCGACCCGACCGTGGCCAGCGTGCCGGCATCGGCCACCCGGTCGCGCAGATGGGTGATCACCCGGGCGGCGGCCAGGCCGGCGTCGCGGCGGGCGGCGATCGGCGTGGTACCGGCATGGTTGGCCGTGCCGGTGATCGTCACCCGCTGCCAGGAGATGCCCTGCAGCGAATCGACCGCGCCTATGGCCAGCCCCTCCGCCTCCAGCACCGGGCCCTGCTCGATATGCAGCTCAAGATAACAGGCCGGCCGGATCGACCCCGGCTCCAGGTCGCCGGCATAGCCGATCCGTGTCAGCGCCTCGCCCAGCACGGCGCCGTCGGTGCCGACCGCGGCCAAAGCGGCGTCGAGGTCCAGCCCGCCGGCATGGACCAGCGACCCCATCATATCCGGCTGGAACCGCACGCCCTCCTCATTGGTGAAGGCGGCGACCGCGATCGGCCGGGCTGGCACGATGCCGGCGGCCCGCAACGCCTCGACGACGGCCAGCCCGGCCAGCACGCCGTAACAGCCGTCATAGATGCCGGCGTCGATCACCGTGTCGATATGCGACCCGATCATCACCGGATCGCCGCCGCCCGCCGCCGGCCACAGGCCGAAGATATTGCCGATGCGGTCGACCCGCGCCTCCAGCCCCGCCTCCCGCATCCAGCCCGCCAGCAGGTCGCGGCCGGCGCGGTCGGCATCGGTCAGAGCCAGCCGGGTCGGCCCGCCGGACGGGCCGCGTCCGATCGCGCCCAGGCGCTGCAGCCGGTCGAGCAGGCGGGCATGGTCGAGGGCGGCGGTCATGGCGGGATCCGGGGTCGTTGCCGCGGCAGCATATCGCCGGCCGGGATCGATCGGTTTGCGTATTGCACCGGGCCGCGCAAAGCCTTTGCGCCGTCAGGGCGAAGCTTCCGATGCCGGCCGGCATCCTCTAGGGTTTCCGTTGACTCCCCAGAACGCCAAGACCGAGGACCGCACCGATGGCCGACACCATCACCTATCTGACCACCACCCGCTTCGGCGCGGGCGCGGTCGAGCTGCTGCCGCAGGAGCTGGCCGAGCTCGGCATCCGCAAACCGCTGCTGGTCACCGATCCGGGCATCGCCCGGCTGCCGCTGCTCGATCGGGTGCGCCGGATGCTGCCGGCGGAGCACGCGCTGTTCACCGAGACCCCGGGCAACCCGACCGAGGCGGCGGTCGACGCGTCCTTCGACGCCTTACGGCACGGCGCCTGCGATGGGCTGGTGGCGCTCGGGGGCGGCTCGGCCATGGACCTGGCCAAGGCGGTGGCCCTGCGCGCCACCCACGCCGGGCAGCTGGCCGAATATGCGCTGATTGAGGGCGGCGCCGGCCGCATCGGCCCGGTGGTGCCGCTGATCGCGGTGCCGACCACCGCCGGCACCGGCAGCGAGGTCGGACGCGGCGCCCTGATCACCCTGCGCGACGGCCGCAAGCTGGCGCTGATCAGCGGGCACCTGATTCCGGCCCGCGCCATCTGCGACCCCGAGCTGACGCTCGGCCTGCCGCCGCTGTTGACCGCCGCGACCGGCATGGATGCGCTGACCCATTGCATCGAGACCTTCCTGTCGCCGCGCTACAACCCGCCGGCCGACGCCATCGCGCTGGACGGCGCCGGCCGGGCCATGCGCTTCCTGCCGCGGGCGGTGGCCGATGGGGGCGACCGCGAGGCGAGAGCCGAGATGATGATGGCGGCGCTGCAGGGCGGCCTGACCTTTCAGAAAGGCCTGGGCGCGGTGCACGGCCTGTCGCATGCACTCGGTGCCATCCCCGACCCGGTGCTGCATCACGGCACGCTGAACGCCGTGATCCTGCCGGCGGTGCTGCGCTTCAACGCCCCGGCGGCGGCGGCGAAATATCCGCTGCTGGCCCGCGCCATGGGGCTGGCGGAGGAGGCCGATCTCGCCGCCGCGATCGAGGATCTCAATGCCCGGATCGGCCTGCCGAAGAGCCTGCGCCAGATGGGCGTGACCGAGGCGCATCGCGACCGCGCGGTCGCCGGCGCGGTGGCTGACCACTCCACCGCCAGCAACGCCCGGCCGGTCTCGCGGGCCGATTACGAGGCGCTGTTCGACGCCGCGCTGGGGTGAGGCCGGGTCCGTTGCGCTTACAAGATAGGCAAATTCCAACGGCGCATACATGGCGGGCAAAATTTTTCAAGGGGGTGGGAACCTCCCCCCTGGCAAGGGGTTCTAGGGGTGCACGTCCGCATCGTGCATGAACCTCCCTGTTCAACTCGGGCCGGCCATCGGGTCGGCCCTTTTCTTTGTCCCATACACCCCAATCGGGGCGTAGATCGCACCCGCCCGGCCTGTTACCCAGGACGCGGGGGACTAAGCTCCGGCGATACGGCGAGGGTGGGATGGCGCGCGCGAGGCTGCGGGATCTGGGGCTGTCGATCGGCACGCTGCCGCCCGGCCCGAAGAACGGCATCACCGACGTCCCCGGCGTGCTGGTCGGCCAGGTCACCCTGGTCGAGGAGGCGCCGCACATCATCCGCACCGGCATCACCGCGATCGTGCCGCAGGACGGCGAGATCTGGCGCCGCAACCTGTTCGCCGCCGGCCACGTGCTGAACGGCAACAGCGAGGTCACCGGCCTGACCTGGATCAACGAGTTCGGCCTGCTGTGCGGCCCGCTGTCCCTGACCGGCACCTTCTCGATCGGTGCGGTGCACGAGGGCATGGTCGACGCCGAGGTGACGCTGGCCACCGGCGCCGACTTCAAGATGCCGGTGGTGTCCGAGACCTATGACGGCTGGCTGTCCGAGAGCGAGCATTTCGTGGTCCGGCCGCACCACGCGCTGGAGGCGCTGCGCCGCGCCACCGCCGATCCGGTGGCGGAAGGCTGCGCCGGCGGCGGCACCGGCACCAACGCGCATGAGTTCAAGGCCGGCACCGGCACCGCCTCCCGCATCGTCGCCCAGGGCGGCGACAGCTGGACCGTCGGCATCCTGGTGCAGACCAATTACGGCGACCGCGACCGGCTGCTGCTCGACGGCGTGCCGGTCGGGTGCGAGATCACGGTCACCGACGTGCCCAGCTGCTTCGCCCAGCGCCGGGTCGAAGGCTCGATCCTGGTCGTGGTCGCCACCGACGCGCCGCTGTTCCCGCACCAGCTCAAACGACTGGCCCAGCGGGCCGGGCTGGGCCTGGCCCGCTGCGGCGGCCTGGGCTGGCCGGGCAGCGGCGACGTCTTCATCGCCTTTTCCACCGGGAACGATCTCGGCCAGGCCACCGACACCAGCCGCACGATGCCATACGAGAATCTGCGCATGCTGCCGGATTTCGCGCTGCAGCCGCTGATGGCGGCGGTGGTCGAGGCGACGGAGGAGGCGATCTGGAACTCGCTCTGCGCCGCCGAGACCACGACGGGCCGCCAGGGCCGGGTCAGCCACGCCTTGCCGATCGAGCGGCTGCCCGGGATCATGCGCCGCTACGGACGCACTTGACGGCGGGGGCGACGGGGATTCTTGTGTCGGCATCGACCGCCGCCGCCCAGGGATCCATGCGCCGATCCATCGCCGCTCTCCTCTTCGTCCTCAGCGCAGCCGTGCCGTTCGCCGCTCATGCCGCCGGCAGCGGCCAGCCGGTGCCGCGATTCGTCTCGCTGCGGTCGGACGAGGTGAACCTCCGCACCGGGCCGGGCGAGCGCTATCCGGTCGAATGGGTGGTCAGCAAGAAGGGCCTGCCGGTCGAGGTGATCGCGGAGTTCGACACCTGGCGCCGGGTGCGCGACTGGGAGGGGATCGAGGGCTGGGTCCACCAGGCCCTGCTGACCCGCCGGCGCAGCCTGGTGGTCACCGGCAAGGAGGACCAGCCGATCTACAACGAGCCGAGCGAGGGCTCCGGCCTGATGGCGAAGGCGGAGCCCGGCGTGATCGGCTCGCTGCTGCGCTGCCCGGGCGACGGGGCGCAGGCCGACTGGTGCTATGTCGACCTCAAGGGCTATCGCGGCTGGATGCGCCGGGCCTCGTTCTGGGGCGCCTATCCGGGCGAGAAGGTGGAGTAGGGCGGCGCCTGCCTTTCGTTCGCCACAGGGTGCGTGCGAAGCTTGGGCTCCTGGGGCCGGCCTCGCCGCGGCTCCATCACGATGAGCGGAATCAGGAATGCGTCTCTTTCGGATTCACCCGGTCGTTCTGATGCTGTGCGCCGGCCTCGCCGCCTGCCAGGACGGCGGTGGCTATGGGCAGCCGCAGGCGTCGAACGAGCCGGTCTACCAGATCTATCCGAATCCGGACGATCCGGACTCCGTGCCCGTCTATGTGCCGCAGAGCCAGCTTCACGCCTACTACAACGGCCAGGGTGCCGGGCCGGAGGCGGGTGGTTCCGACGATTCGCAGCAGCAGGCCTATCAGCAGGAGATGATGCGGCAGCAGCAGGAACGCGCGCAGCAGGAGCAGCAGCAGTGGTTCGAGCAGAATTACGGGGCGCCGGGGCAGTGACGAACCGGGACTCGGCTTAGGCGCGGGCCTGCGCGGCCCCCCAACGAAATAGCCCCGCCGGAAGGCGGGGCTATTCGAATTCAGGACGGTGGTGGGAGGATCAGAGGTTGCTCTCGACCCAGTCCTGCAGGCTCTTCTTCGGCACGGCGCCGATCTTGGTGGCGGCGACCTGGCCGTCCTTGAACAGCATCAGGGTCGGGATGCCACGGACGCCGTATTTCGGCGGCGTCATCGGGTTCTCGTCGATGTTCAGCTTGACCACGCTGACCTTGCCGCCCAGCTCGGCGGAGATCTCCTCCAGCGAGGGGCCGATCATCTTGCAGGGGCCGCACCATTCCGCCCAGAAATCCACCAGAACGGGACCCGGGGCCTTCAGGACGTCGGTTTCGAAGCTGGTATCCGAGACGGGCTTCGTGCTCATGGAAGTTCCTTGCCTTAGGGGCGGGACGCCACCTCACCACGTGGAGATAGGGTAGGGACGAGAACGGAACAAGGTCAAGCCGATGCGCCAGGGGCATGCCGGTCCAGCGTCCCGGGCGGGAGCTCCATCAGCCTCGGACCCTCGGTCCACAACAGCGCGCAGCGCACTGTCCGGCTTGGATAAACCAGGCGCAGCGCGGCGCGGTAGGCGGCCATCTGCACCAGATAGGCGCGCGGCACCGTCTCGATGCTGGCCGGCGGCGGCCGGTTGGTCTTGTAGTCGACCACCAGCACCGAATCGGGCGTCACCACCAGCCGGTCGATCTGACCGGACAGGGCACGGCCCTCGACCAGGCCGACCACCGGCACCTCGGCCCTGCTGCCGGGGCCGAACAGCGCCTCGAAGCCGGGCTGGTCCAGCACCGCCAGGGTGGTGGCGACGATCTCCGCCTGCTCGGCCTCGTCGCGGCCATGCTGCGGCCGGGCCAGGTAGCGCCGCGCCGCGGCCTCGCGCGACTCGGGCGGCAGGTCGGGCAGCGCCTGCAGCAGAGCGTGGATCAGGGCGCCGCGGCGGAACCGGCCCTGGTCGCTGCCGTCCAGCGGCGACCGGGCCGGCGGCTCGGCCTCCGGCCGCGACGGGGTCAGCGGCCGGGTCGGGTCGGGCTCGGGCGGCGGCGGGCGGTGCAGCCAGTCCGGCGCCGGCATCTCGGTCCCGGCCGTCGGCGTGACGGCTTCGGGCCCGGCGGGGCGGTCGGCCTGGGGCCGGTGCAGGCGCAGGCCCCCTCCTTCGACTCCTGGGCCCTCGACGCCGTCGATCGCCACCGTTGCCGCATCGGCCAGGGTCGCCAGCCCGTCACGGACCAGATGGTACCAGCAGCCATCGGCCGGCTTGCCGCGCTCGGTGGCGTAGTGGCCGCACAGATACAGCCGGTCCTCGGCCCGGGTCAGGGCGACATACAGCAGGCGTCGATACTCCTGGTCGCGGCGGCGGTCGGCGCGCTCCATCGCCTCGCGATAGACCGGCGGACGGCTCGCGGCACGCGGCGCCCATAGTGGCACCGGCAGGATCTCGTCCGGCCACAGGATCTTCTCCCCGGCCCGGGCGCCGCCGCGCGGCATGCCGATCAGGTCGGGCAGGATCACGATCGGCGCCTGCAGGCCCTTCGACCCGTGCACCGTCATGATCCGAACCTGGCCGTCGCCCTGCTCCTGCTCGCGTTTGACCTCGGTCTCGCCGGTCTCCAGCCAGTGCAGGAAGCGCTGCAGCGACGGCGGCAGCTGCCGCTCGAAGCCCAGGGCCAGCGACAGCAGCTCGTCCAGCGGGTCCTCGGCCTCCGGCCCCAGCCGGCCCAGCATGGCGCGGCGGCCGGAGATGGCATCGCCCGGGCAGGGCTGGGCCAGCACGCCGGAGAGCAGCTCGAACGGCGCCTGGAAGTCGACCCGGTTCAGGATCTCGGCCAGCCAGTTCCGTGCTGCCCTCACCATCGGGTCGGCCGACGCCGCCATCGCCGCCCACAGCGTGCCGGGCCGGCCATGGGCCAGGGCGAACAGCCGGTCGTCGTCGAAGCCGACCAGCGGGCCCTTCAGCAGCTCAGCCAGCGACAGGTCGTCCTCCGGCAGCAGCAGGAAGCGGGCCAGTGCCATCAGGTCCATCACCGCCAACTGCTCGGTCAGCACCATGCGGTCCATGCCGCCGACCGGGACATCGGCCGCCTTCAGGGCGCGCATCAGCTCGACGAAGAAGCGGTTGCGGGTGCGCACCAGGATCAGCACGTCGCCGGGTCGGATCGGCCGGCCCTTCGATTCCAGAATCGCGCCGTCGCGCAGCCAGCCGGCGATCCGCGTTGCGATCAGCCGGGCCAGCCGCGCGCCGGGGTCGCTGATGCCGCGCTGCTCGGTCGGCGGCTCCCAGGCCGGCGGCTCGTCGCTCTCGCTCGGGCCCAGCAGCGGCCACAGCTCGACCAGCCCGCCATGCAGCCGCCGGCGCTCCGACACGAAATGGTGCGGCGGCTCCGGCGCCACCCCGTCCAGCGCCGGGTCGCGGGCGAACACGGCGTCGACCAGCTCCAGCACGGCGGAGACCGAGCGGAACGAGGTCTCCAGCGGGATGGTGTGGAACGGGCGTTCGGCCTCGCGGCTGCGGCGGTCGAACAGGCCGTGCACCCGGGTGAACTCGGCGGGGTCGGCGCCCTGGAAGCTGAAGATCGACTGCTTCTGGTCGCCGACCACGAAGACGGTGCGGTCGACATCGCTGCGGGCACCGAGGCCGGCGAAGAACTCGTCCGTCAGGGCCTCGACCACGCGCCACTGCTCCGGGCTGGTGTCCTGGGCCTCGTCGATCAGAACGTGGTCGATGCCGCCATCCAGCTTGAACAGCACCCAGGCCGACTTGCCCGGCCGTTCCAGCAGGTCGCCCGCCTGCAGGATCAGGTCGTCATAGTCCAGCAGGGCGCGCCGCGCCTTCTCGGCCCGGTAGCGCTCGATCAGCGCCGTGCCCAGGGCCAGCAGCGCCGCGGTGGCGTCGGCGGTCTCGGCGGCGCGCAGCCGCTCGGTCAGCGCCAGGATGCGCTCCGCTTCCGCCTGCAGCGCCGCCAGCACGCCGGCGACCGCGGCCACGGATCTGGTCGCGAGCGTCTTGTAGACCGTGCCCTCCTTGGTCAGGAAGCCGCGCAGATACTCGCCCCAGCGGCCGGGCCGGCCCTCCGGGTCCTCCAGCCAGTTGGCGATGGCGGTGCCCCGGTCCTGGTCGCTCTTCTTGTCGCTGTCCAGCAGGGCATAGGCTGCGGTGCGCACGGCAGCGCAATCGAGGGCCGAATCATCGCAGGCCTCCCGCAGCAGGCTGTCGGCGGTGGCCCCCTCGGGCAGGTCCAGCGCGCGGCGGATCCCGGCCACCAGGGATTCCAGCCCGCCATGCTCGTCCAGCAGGCGGGTCAGCTGGCCGCGCTCGGCCACCATGGCGCGCACGATCTCGCTGAACTCGTCGGCGCCGACCGCGGCCGCCACCCGGTCGACCGCCCAGCCGAGCTCCGGATCCTCCAGCACTTGGCGGCGCACCCGCTCCAGCATCTCGGCGGCGCTGCGGTCGTCGATCAGCTCGAATTGCGGCGGCAGCCCGGCCTCGACCGGGAAGCGGCGCAGCAGCGACTGGCAGAAGCTGTGCACGGTCTGGATCCGCATCCCGCCGGGCACGTCCAGCACCCGGGCGAACAGCCGCCGCGCCTCGGTCTGCACCGCGGTGGCGGGCGGCGCGCCCATCAGGTCGGCCAGCTCCAGTTGCAGGCGGTCGTCCGGCATCGTCGCCCAGCGCGCCAGGGTGGCGGCGATGCGGTTCGCCATCTCGGCCGCGGCGGCGCGGGTGAAGGTGATGCACAGGATGCGGTCGGGCGGCGTGCCGGCCAGCATCAGCCGCAGCACCCGGTCGGTCAGCACCTTGGTCTTGCCGGTGCCGGCCGAGGCGCCGACCCAGACCGACCGCCTGGGGTCGGAGGCGTCTCTTTGCCTCGCTGTGGGGTCGGGGCGGACGAGGGTCATGATGCGACCGCGGAGCTTCGGCGCGAACCCCCTCCCCCAACCCCCTCCCGCGAGGGGAGGGGG